>JAFDCW010000433.1 GCA_019312705.1 Deltaproteobacteria bacterium | reverse complement strand
GTCGGGGATGTCGTCCCCGTCCGTATCTCGATTCGTGACTCGGCCCTCGTCGTTGTCGCTGATGGTGTCACCATCCGCATCGGGCTGCGGAGGCAACGAAGCATCGCCGCCGTCTGTAACGCTGCCATCGCCGGGACGAGGACCATCGTCTCCACAAGCGCCTAGGGCGAAGCCGGCCAAGGCAACCATCATTACAACGAGAACACGACGCATCAGGACCTCAGAGCAGAAGTAAGGGGAACTTTCGGCGCCACTAGGCGCCTGATTCTCGAGGGGCCAGCCCCCTAGAGACTCCACACTAGCCCATTATCTTACATCAGACCCGCGATAGGCAGATCTTAGGGGCGCCAGAGGTAACCTTATCGGCTGAGATCTCGGGGAGTTGCGTGGGATCGGGAGAATCGAGCCGCCGGCCCGTGCCCGCCCCGGCGGGCCGATATAAGCTCCCGCGATGGATGTCGGCACACTGCTCGGCTCCCTCGCCGAGAAGATGAGCCTCATCGCGGCGGCGGCGCTCCTCGCTGTACTGATCCCCCCTCTCAGAAATCGATTGCTCGGCGTAGGCCAGCGCCGCGACAAGCTCGCCGCCGTCTTCCTGGGGCTGGCTCTGTCGATATGGGGAGCGATGCTCGGCCTCGACGTCATGGGCGAGCACATGAACGGGAGAGCGATCGGCGTTCTCATCGCCGCGATTCTCGGGCGTTGGAAGGCCGGGGCCCTCGCCGGCCTCGGCGGTGGGCTCTTCTACGCCTACCTGGTCAACGACGGCACGGCGCCGTGGGTTCTCATCGCGTCGGTCATGGACGGGGTGATCGCCGGCGTCGTCGCCGAACGACGGCCGGAATGGTTTCAAGGCCCTCGGGCGTTCGTGACCTCGGTGGGTATCCAGGGTTTTCACCTCGTCGGCGTCGGACTGGGCCTGCTCGCCGTCGGCCACGCAGCACGATACATCCCCGCCTGGCCCGCTCACCTAGTGAAGCTCGCCATCAACGCGGCGGGGGTCACCCTCTTCGTCATGGTGGCGCGCCTCGTAGTATCTCGCGAGGAGAGCGCGGTCGCCCTCGTCGAGGCTCGAGCCGCGGCCGATGCGGCGAGCCTCGAGTCCCTCCGTAGGCGCCTCGAACCCCACTTCCTCTTCAACGCGCTGAACGCTCTCCGGGCGACGATCCGCAAAGACCCGGTGCGCGCTCGGGAACTCGTCAGCGACCTGTCGGACCTCTACCGCTACCTGCTGAACCATCCCGAAGACGCGACGCTGCGCGAAGAGGTGAGCCACGCCGAAAGCTACCTGGCGATCGAACGCGCCCGCCTCGGAGACGAACGCATCTCGGTTCACATCGACGTCGACCCCGAGGTCGAGCACGACACCATGCCCGCCTTGTCACTCCAACCGTTGGTCGAAAATGCCGTGCGCCATGGCATCGCCGCCCACACCGGCAGCGGGACGGTGGAGATCCGAGCAAGCCCTCTGGGGAATGGCCTCGACGTGGTGGAGGTGGTGATCGAAGACCACTCCGCCGGGGAGCGCCGGGGAGCGCCGGAGCTCGACGGAACGGGGAGCGGAATCGCGCTCGAAACCCTGCGCAAACGCCTCGCCCAGCGCTATGGAGCGGACGCGAGCCTCACCCTCGAAGTGGAAGACGCGGGCGCCCGAGCGACTCTCCGCCTTCCACGCGCCGGGGGCGGGGCCAAGGCGGGACCGGGGGCGGCATGACAGGAAACCAAGACCTGCGCGCGATCGTCGTGGACGACGAACCCCTCGCCCGCGACGAGCTGCTCTTCCTACTCAGCCAATGCGACGGGGTCACCGTCGTCGGTGAGGCAGAAGACGCCAAGAGCGCCCTGACTCTCCTCGCCGAGACCGCGCCGGACATCGCCTTCGTCGACCTGCGCATGCCGGGTCCGGACGGCATCGCCCTCGCCGAGGCGATCCGGGCGGCACGACGCCAGACCGCGGTGGTGGTCGTCTCGGCCCACGACGACGGCGCACTCCGCGCCTTCGAAGCGCGCGTCGCAGACTACCTGCTCAAGCCCGTGCGCCTCGAACGGCTCAAGAGCGCCATCGAGCGTTCGCGAGAATTGGCGGGCGAGGCCATCGAACCCACCGACTCTGTCGACGCGCCGCTCACACGTCTGGCGGTCAAACGTCGCGACGGATACGTAGTCGTCGACGTGGAGGACGTCGTGTACTTCGAGATGCGTGACGAGCTCGTCTGGGCCGTGACACAGACCGACCGCTTCGCCCTCGACCTCACATTGAGCACGGTGGCCCAGCGGGTCCCCGAGGGCCTCTTCTTCCGCTCCCACCGCGGGGTCCTGGTGCGGATCGATTGCATCGTGAAGATCCAACCGACGGGCCCCGGGAGCTTCGAGCTGGTCCTCGACCACCCGGAGGCGCCGCGGGTGCCCCTCGCCCGGGAACGCGCCCGAACCCTCAAGGAACTCATCCCCGTAGCGGGGTGAGGGGGATCAGGGAGCGAGCTGGCAGGTCGTGAACTCGAGGCCGGTGCAGGTGCCGAGGAACTGGCAGCGCGGACCGTCGCCGGTCGTGTCCAGACAGACGGTGGAGCAGCACGACCCGCTGAGTCCCTCGGAGGTGCACGGCTCGCCGGCAGTCGAGCAGGCCGACAGGGCCGCGCAGGTGCCGGAGGCGGCGCCGCCGGGGCGGTCGCAGAGATTGTTGCAGCAGTCCGCGTCAGCGGCGCACGTGGCCCCACCGGAAAAAGGCACCGCATGACGCCGATTGTGCATCGCCGGCTGAATTTGGGGAAGGAACGGTGACATCGCGCACACCCTCGGCGGGTCACGAGCTGGGGTCCTCCTCGACGGGCGACATGGTTAGGGCTAGGTATGGCGGCGGAATGATGAGCGCCACACGCCGACTCTCGGTCTCCGCCGTATTTTCCCTCGCCTTGTTCGCAACGGCCTGCGGCGATGATGGCGGTCTGCCCCCGGCGGATTCGGGCTTCGGCGACACGGATGCCGGGGACGCGGGCCCCGATAGCGCGACAAGTGATAGCGCGACAGGCGATAGCGCCACGCCTTCACCGTGCACCGACTTCGAGACCGCGGTGAGCCTCGGCAACGCCGCCAATACCGACCTCGACGAGATCAGCGGCGTCGCTGCGAGCCGAAGCAACCCAGGAGTGCTCTGGGTGCACAACGACTCAGGGGACTCGGCGCGGGTCTTCGCGATGCGCACCGACGGCCGTCACCTAGGTGAATACGCCCTCACCGGCGCGTCGCACAGGGACTGGGAAGACATGACCCTCGGCCCCGGCCCCGACGCCGGCGTCGATTACCTCTACGTCGGAGATACCGGGGACAACGCCGCCCGCGACGGCCGGGGCGGGCGAGCGTCAATCGTCGTCTATCGGGTGGCCGAGCCCGTGGTCGACCGCGACCAGGCGCCGGCCCGGGATAGCCTCGACGGCGTCGAGGCGCTCCCCTTCGTCTACCCCGACGCCCCCCACGACTGCGAAGCGCTCATGATCGACGGCGATTCTGCAGACCTCTACTTCCTCACCAAAGAGAACACGGGGATGAGTGCGCTCTACGTCGCTCGCGCCCCCCTCACGGCTGGCGTCACGGTCACCCTCGAGCGCGTCGGCGAGTTCATGTTTGGCGCGCCGGGGATCCCCGGCGGCCCCCTGGCGACCGGGGGCGACTTCGCCCCGGACGGGTCGAGCTTGCTCGTCCGAACCTACTCTTCGGTGCTCATGTTTCAGCGGACGCCAGGGAGCACCTGGGCATCGTCCCTCGATGCGCCGCCCATCGCCCTCCCCGCGGCCCCCGAGATGCAAGGCGAAGCCGTCGCTTGGGCCCCCGATGGCCGTGGCTACTACACGGTGAGTGAGTTCGTCGCCCCGGCGATCAACTTCTACGCGGCGGCCGGGTCGTGCGCGCCCTGAGCCTCACGACGGCCCGGGCAACGGGGGCCATGACCGTGGCCCTCGCCGTGCTCTCGGCAATCTCCGGGATCTCGGGGTGCGGCGGTGCCCAGCCCGTCCGTGCGACCTCAGCCCAGGTCTCTTTTGCACGCATCGCCATCGGCAACGTCCTCGACGACTTCCACGCTGCTGCGGCGGATGCCGATGAGGATCGCTACTTCGATCACTTCACCGTCGATGGCGTCTTCCTCGGGACCGACGCAACCGAACGCTGGGGCGTCGAAGCCTTCCGCGCCTACGCCCATCCGCACTTCGCCCAAGGCAAGGCGTGGACCTTTCGGGCCACGCGACGCGACATCGAACTCTCCCGGGACGCGCAGGTCGCCTGGTTCGACGAAGACCTCGAGACCGAGGGCCTCGGCCCGGCCCGGGGCACCGGCGTGCTCCGGCGCGGCGAGGATGGTCGGTATCGAATCGTGCAGTACAACCTGACTATTACGGTGCCGAATGAGCGCTTCGGTGAAGTGCGGGAGTTGCTCGAGGGTGACGGGAGCGGGAGCGGCGACGGGAACGGCGACGGGAACGGCGACGGGAACGGCGACGGGAACGGGAACGGGAACTCGAACGGGAACTCGAACGGGAACGGGAGCGGGAACTCGAACGGGAGCGGGAACTCGAACGGGAACTCGAACGGGAACTCGGACAGCGACGGTTGAGAAGCTGACGATCGTGTTCTGTTTTCATGGCGGTAGGCCCTCGGCGGTGCCTTTGAAAGGGCCTACCGCCATGAATACAGAACACTCCAGTCGTCCGATGGTTCATCACAACTTGCGAGTCTTTCAGCGCTCGTTGCAGCTCGCTCGGGTCGTATATGAGAATCTGCCTGCGAACTCGGCGCTTCGCGACCAAGTGAAGCGGGCGAGCTTGTCTGTGGGCGCCAATATCGCCGAGGGGTGCACGATGTCGTCCAAGGCGATGCGTCGTAAGCACTACGAAATCGCCAGGGGGTCAGCGGTTGAAACCGTGGCCCTCTTCGAGCTCGGCGAGGCCATCGGCGAGACCCTCCCGGTTGGCGAAGTCCGCGAACACG
>JAFDCW010000432.1 GCA_019312705.1 Deltaproteobacteria bacterium | reverse complement strand
GCCCCGGGCGTACTCGGGGGACCGGAGGCCGACGAGGTGGCTGGAGCTCGGGTCGCGGGCGTGGCCGGGGTCCGTGCCGTAGGAGGTGTCGCGCATGATGATGGGCGCCTCTGCCCGGGTCCCTTCGGTCCGTATGATCCACGAGTCCGGGTGCTCCGAGGCGTAGACCCCCCGGTGGTCGAGGGCGATCTTGATGCCGTATCGGTCGTAGGTCTGGTGCGCGAACTTGGGCGGGACAGCGACGCTCGGTTCACTGGGGTACCCCGGGGCGTAGGTGCGAACGGCGCTAGGCATGGGGACGTACTGGCGCTCGTGGCGGCCCGGCACTGTGGTGTCGAGGATCGCCGGGCCGCCGACGAGGTGGCCGCCCGGGGCCCGTTCGAGGTCGATGCCGTAGGCGGGGAAGGTCCCGGGGCCGGGGTCCGGGCCGATGAACTGGGGCAAACGGCCGAGGGTGTCCATCTGCCGTCGGGTGCGCCACTGCCCCTGGGCGTCGACGAAGAAGCCGGCGTAGCGGGTGGCGTAGCTGCTCACGGGGATGGTGGCCCCCGGGGGGCCGTCCGGAAAGACACGGACCATGGAGAGGAGGGCCGGAAAACGTGCTTCGTCGTAGCCGAGGCGGTTCTCGCAGCCCACGTCGAGGGCGCCCGCGGGCAGCTCGGGCAGGGAGAGCCTGCCCCGGACGTTCGTATCGGCGCCGACGGTCTTCACCTCCCAGGTGCTGGCCCCGTCGGCGGTCCGGGCGTGCATGATGCGCGTGCCGCCGCCGGCGTCGCCCTGGCGGTAGGCGAGGTCGAGGGTGGTGCCGTCGGGGGCGACCATGAGCGCGAGGTCCGCGCACCGCCCGATGTGGTCGGGCACTATCGACGGGCCGTCGGGGCGCACGAAGGTGTGCTCGGTGGTCGACTCACCGCGCCGCCACGAGACGAGGCGGATGTCCCCTCCGTCCAGGGGCCGAAACGCCGTCCACACGGTGCCGTCGGCCATCACCGCCGACTCCACGTCGGCGATGGACGCGGGGTCGAGGTCGCTGAGCGGCTCCCGCTGCCAGCCCTCGTCGGGGCTCGCCCACGCCATGTCGAAGCCGCCGCGGTCCCCCGGCGGGAAGGCAACGCCCACGAAGTCGTCGTGGGCGACCACGCCGATGAGCAGCCCCGGCTCGTCCTCGAACCCCTCCGGGTCGAAGCGGTTGCCGGCCGCGTATTCACCAAACTGCACCCGGTACGTATTGCGCATCCCCTCGACCCCGTCCCATACGGCGAAGGGCAGAGTGGCCGAAGGGAAGCGGTCGACGAATTCGGGGACGGCGGGCCCGTCGTCGTCGCCTCCGTCGAAGAGCGAGCAGGCCGGCAGCGCCAAGACCCCAGCCAAGACCAAAAAGAAGATCACCATCGCCCGCGCCCGATGCCGGAGCTGCCCTCTACCCTCGTATGCCATTCCATCTCCCCCGGGACCGCGGCGCCCCAATCTACAGAGTCACCCTAGCCGGGACGCGGTCAGCGGCGCAATGGACCGTGGGCGGGCCACGCGCGTGCGTGTCGGTCACGCTTCGCACACCGGATGAGACACCCTTCCGGAGCAGTTAAATGGCCTCCTCAGCCGTTGTCGCCTCTTCCTCGGCCAGGAGCACCCATGCGTCTGGACAATCTACGCCCTCGGCATCGTCTTGCTCGCCCCACCGGGCATTTTTTGACGCGAGTTGTGACTGATTTTATGGCGATTGGCCCCAACCGGTTATCGTCTGCAAATGCGATTCGTCTTCTTCACCCTCATCTTTTCCGTCACGCTCCTCGGCTGTGGTGATGACCGCGCCCCGACCGACGGCGGGGTCGCCGACACGAGCACGAGCACCGACAGCGGGGGCGGCACCGACACCGGGGTGGGTTCCGCCGTATGTGAAGCCGGCTGCTTGTCCACGCTCGCGGCCGCGTGTACCAACGGGCCCGTGGACATGACCGAGTGCGTCACGACCTGCGAAGAGCTTCGAACGGGGATGTGCGCGGCCGAGCTCATGACCTACATGACCTGCGGAGAGGGCATGGCCTCGGCGTGCGACGCGGCGGGGCTCCCGGTGATCACCGCGTGCAGGACTCAATACGACGCGTTCACGGCCTGCTTGAGCATGTGAGCTCTAATCCGTTTCGCAGGTGTTTGATCTAGCGGGCGATGCTCTCTGACAGGTCGTCATCGAACCACGCGAAGGAAGCGGAACATCGGCCCCACGAAGGGGAGGACCGCGAGGATCGCGCTGAGGGCGGCCACGCTCCCGAGGACGTCGAGCATCAGCGGCTGAAGCGGCTGAGTAACCAGGAAGTGGGGGGCCACGAAGAACGAGAGCGATGGCGCGAAGAAGACGGTCGTGGCCAGGATCGGGGCGCCGACGAGCGCCAGGAGCAGTCCCCAGGTACGGCCGCGGGCGACTCCAAACGCGCCGACCCACACGAAGGCAGTGGCCGACGCGACCGCGATCGCCACGCTACCGCTCTGCTCCGGCGCGAACGCGTAGGCCGCAGCCGGGACGAGAGCCGCGCTCGCGAGGGTCACCGAAAGGGACTGCCTCGCAGAAAGCGTCGTCGGCAGCGCGAACGTCGCGGCGAGGAGCGCCGCGTGAGCGACGAAGCCCACGGCAATCGATGGCAGGTAGCCGAGAGCAAAGAACGCCTGGAGAAACGCGCCCGTCCCGAAGATCGCGAGGCCTCTGGCAAACGGCCGCGCGAAAGGCCGGCCAGCCCAGAGGCCGCCGGCCGCCACGAGATAGAGACCCGCGACGAGGCCCCACGCGAGGACCCAATCGGTGCCGCTCTCCCAGAATCCACACGCCGCAGCGAGGGACATCGCGCCGATGGATGCCGTCCAGAGCGCTGTCGCGCGGAACACGAGAGGTCGATCCATCGTTGCCATGTTCATTCATACGTCGAGACCCACTCACGCATTCCCACCTTGGCTGTTGCGTACACCGACTCACACGTAGAAAAGGACTCCATGCGAATCCGCCCCTCGTTTCTCGAGATCGAGGCGCTGCTATCGGAGGTCACCGGCGCGCCGCGGGTCGTCGTCTTCGATCACGGCACTGAAGATCCGTGAACCTCTCGGCGTGGCCCACAACGATTACACCCACTGGTCCGGGCCGAACCGCCTCCGGCTCGCATTGCCGGACGAGGCGGACGCGCTTTCGTCACGGCGCTTCGCCATCGTACAAGTCTGGCGCGCCACTCACGACCCGATCGACCGCGACCCGCTCGCCGTCTGTGATGCTCAGTCCGTCGAGGCCAGACACCTCCTGGCCGCCGAGCGTCGGCACGAGGACCGTGTGGGGGAGATCTACCAACGGCTCCACCATCCCGACCAGAAGTGGTTCTTCTTCCCGCAAATGCGCCGCGACGAGGCGTTGGTCTTCAAGGTCTACGACTCGATGACCGACGGGCGAGCCCGCTTCACTCCACACGGGTCATTTCGGGATCCGGCCACCGCCAACGGAGCGCCTCCGCGACGAAGCATCGAAGCGCGTGCGTTGGTTCTTTTCGCGTGATTACAGAGCCGTTTTGGTGGGCAGCATCAGGTCTTCGAGGAAGAAGGCCCCGAGGAACCGGCCCCGGTCACCGAAGGGGCCAACGGGCGGATAGCGTTGCGATAACCGAATCACCGCGCCAATTTTGGTTCGCCCGCACCGGCCGGTGACGTGGGCGACGTGACCCAGTGACCTAGATTCCGAACTAAGTTCCCGCCAGGGTCAGATCTCTGGTCAGATCTCTCCCGTGGCCACGCTCTCATTGGATGTTGGGCTGGGCCCCTGGTCGCTGGACCAGACCCTGCCGCTCGGACGCACTCTGGGGCTCCCCGTCGATGGCCCGAGTGACGAACGGTCGACGATGGTCTACCTCTTCTGGCCTCGGCGCACGCCGGCGGAGATCGAAGCGCCGCTCGAACTGCACGCGAGCGGCTCAGCCCCGGCATCGCTCATGGCTCGAGAACGCGGCTTCGGCGAGCTGGCCCAGACCGACCTCCTCGTCTCACCGCGGTTCCTCGAGGTACTCGGCGGTGCGCGGCTCAGGCCGCATTCATCGATCGAGTGCTCCGTTCGCGTCATCAAGAACTTCAAGGCAGGCGCGGGTATGCCCTTCACGTGGCTCTGGTGGTCGGTGCCTTGGAGCGGCGTTCGCTTCCTAGAGAGTGAGTTCGAGTGCCACTACGCGGACGGCACCATCGAGTCCGCGAGCTTCGAGTGCTTCGAAGACTACGAACAGGTGCGCAAGCGCTCCCTCGGTTCTGGTTTTGCGCTCGTACCGACGCACCTCGCACGAGACGAAGAAAGCGAGTCGTTCGATTTGGAGCTAATCGGCCATCGCAGGTGGGCGATCTCGAAGCCGCTCGCATCCCGGATGCGCGACGCCGATCTCCCAGGAATAGTCGTGTCGGACTGATACGGGGGGACGCGGCGGCCCCCGGGATGCCGTCAGTATGTGAAGTGCAGCTCGAGTTCGAAGAAATGAGCGGGCCTGGAGGTACCGTAGTAGCTCTCGTTCGGCATGAATAGGGCATAGCCGACGCGGCTGTTGAGACCAGGGGCAATCGTCCACTTCGCGCCGACATCGAGTTCGGTGCCGGCCATGCCAGCAGTGGTCCGCGTAATCATGCCCAATGCGTCGGTGATCAATACATCTTGGAGGCGGCTGAAAATGTGACCATGAGCGTAGAGCCCAAATCCCTGGAAGAGCTTGCCGGAGAGATGCACCACAGCGCCGCCGACGTTGCTACGGCCGCGGCCGTTGAGGCCGCCCCCGAAGCCGATGACGTCGGCAAAGCCGAGCCACTTGTGAGCGGTCGGGAAGAGGTGGTTCCAGGCGCCGTTGGTACCCGCATCGTCGGGGTCGTTGCCGCTGGCGATGAACCCTTCGACCGAGAGACGGAACCCGCCGCCGAAGAGGCTGAGGCCCAGCTCACCATCCGCCTGATAAGCCATGATGGACTGGTTCGAAGTCTGAGAACCGACCTGGATACCGGCCTCCGCGCGGGCATCGATGATCCCGAACTTCTGCTTGTAGCGGGCGCCGAGGGTGACCCGGCCGCTCGGATCGATCGGCGTCCCGGCTGCGGGGTCGGTCGATGCCATCGAGACCAAGGCGAGGGAGTAGACGTCGAGGGCGAGGCCCTCCGCCAGCAGTGGCCCCAGCCCCGCGTACAGACCCGTGAAGTAGGTGTCTCCGTTGCCGAAGTTGGTCACCGGCGAACCCTATTGGGTCACGGTGAAGAATGCGTCGGCGAAAGCGCCGCCCTCCCCGAGGGACCAACGCAGCCGCGTGCCGTCGAAGGACCGTCCAACCGGGTGCCAGTTGACCGTACCGACGAGCAGCTCGTCACCGTAGCTCATCTCGAAGCGCCCCACCTCGAGGCGCAGCGGGCCTCCGAAGATCTCTAGAGCGCCGATGTGCAGGCCAAGGGCGGGGTCCGTGAGCCCCGCGAGCTGCCAAGCCCCCGTTGCCTGAGGCACGAAGCGCATCAGCACCGCGATGTCGTCGCTGAGGTCGAGCTTGTCGGTGATGATCCCGACTCGTGCACGAAAGCGAACCATGTCGGAATCCGCACGGCCGATTTGGTCGTACTGTTCACGGGCCTCGTAACGAGTGCCGAGAGACGCCGTTAGATCGAAGGGCCAGGAACTATCCTCCTCTTCTTCGGCCTCGGGGACCTCCGGAACCTCCTCGACGGGAGGCTCCACGGGCGCCACCTCTCCAACCGGCTCGACGGGGGGCGGTGGCGGCGGCGGTGGGGGCGGCGGCGTATCGTCGACGCCCTCCGGCGCCAACTCGTCGCCTTCATCACCCGCCGTGGTGTCATCAGTGTCCGGCGCTTCCACCGGATCCGCGACGCCCTCTTCTTGGGCCATGGCAGTGCTAGATTGGAGCGCGATTAGCGCGCCTAGTACGAGACCGAAAGTAAAACGCCGCATCAGGGTTCCTCCGCGAGATTGAGCCGCCCGAAATGACCGATGCAAATGTCACGAGGCCAGTTATCCGCGGATGGGGGTACGGCAACCCCCCTACTGTGATATTTCTCTCAATGCTCGGAGCGCAGCCGTTCGACGTCGGTCAGCAGCGTGGCCGTACCCTCCGCGTCGTTGCGGTAGAAGCCCCGAATCGTGGCGGTCCGATCCACCAGAACGAAGTGGCTCGAGTGCATGACGTCGACGCCGCCCTCGGCGGTGCGCTCGGGCTCCCCCATCGCCTGGCGGAAGCCGCTGACTACGATCCGGTTGACGTCGTCGGCGTCTCCCGTGAGAAAACGCCAACGCTCGGGGTCGGCTTGATATTGGGCCGCGTATTCGAGCAGGACCGTCGGGGTGTCGTACTCCGGGTCGACGCTGATGCTCACCAATTGCACGTCGTCCCCCGCCCCGACGTAGCGCCGCTGCAGGTGCGCCATTTTTTGCGATAGCAGGGGGCAGATCGCGGGACATCGCGTGAAGACGAAATCGACGATTGAGGTGCGTGCCACGAGATCGGACCGGTCGAAGACCTGGCCGTTCTGGTCGATCAGAGACATCTCGGGAATCGACCCGAGATCCGGCAGCGCCTCGTCACCGCACCCGGAGGCGAGCGTACCGACGAGCATGGCCAAGAAGACCCCTGCCAACCTGCGAGACATGGCCGGTCATGTAGGCCGCCCTCACCGGTCGCGCAAGGACAAGGTGGCTCAGTAGCCGCGGCGCATCTCGGCGCGATCGCCGATCACGATCTCGCTGACCGCCCGGGTCACCATCAGCGCCGCGCTGTTCGGGCGCACGTTCGCCACCCGGGCCTCGGCGACGATCTCATCAGGGTACTCGACCGGCTCACCGGACACGTCGGTGGCGCCAGTTTCCCGCGCCGACACGGTCAGGTTGTCGCGCCATTCATCCCCAGCCCGGACGATGAAGAAGCGATTCCCCAGTTCGATCGGGGGCCTCGGGGGGCGTTCGTCGGCGTCTTCGTCATCTTCGTCTTCGGCCCCGAGGCTGATGAAGATCACCTGATAGTCGCCGAATACCTGAAGCGGCCGGAGCGCCGCGACGACCCGCGCGTCGAGATCGTGTGCGTTTTCCCGGGGCGGTACCATTTCGAAGGACCGTGCAATGTCGGCGACTTCGAAGCCGCGCTCGATGGGGTCGAGGGCTTCGGATATCTTCGCGCGGCCGACGCGGGTCTCGGGGTCGTAGCTGCGAAGCTGCACCGTGCCGAAGATCCGCACCAGCTCCCCCGACTCCTCCGGCGACCTGTCGTGGGCGTGGATGCGCCGGTAGACGCTCAACTCCATCCCGCGGCGAACTTCACTCTCCTCACCGAACTGGATGTACACGTCGTCGTGGGTCGTGAGCAGCATGTGGTCCTCGGGGGAACCGACAATCTCCCCAAAGGCCTCGAGGGCATCCTTGTCGAGATACCCTTGGTCGCGCAGCAGGATGGTCCCCGGAGCCAACTCCCCGTCGGTGAACTCCACGCGGGCGCCCGAATCAGCGGTCGGCAGCCGCGCCCCTTCTGTGCCCTGGCGGACGAGGCGCAGAGTGTCGTCGGGGTAGATCCAATGAGGGTTCGTAATCTCCGGGTTGTAGGACCACACCTTCGGCCACTGCCACGGGTTGCCGTAGAAATGCCCCGATATGTCCCAGAGCGTATCGCCATCCCGGATGGTGTAGCGGTCGGGGATCTGGCGACCCGCGAGGCCACCGCCCCCGAGGCGCATGCCCCGACCACTCGCCCGGGCCTCGGTGAGACTGACCGCCCCACCTCCGCTACCGCGCGCGTCATCCTGGGAACCGTTCCCGACGTAGTACTCGTCACTACGTCCGTCATCGACACCCATCTGTGCCTGACCCTCAGACGACAGTCCCATCATCGCAACGACGATCGAAACGAAGAGCGCACGCTTCATCAGGCGTCCTCCTGGACCGAGAGGCGAGCAGCCACGCTCTCGGGAAATTGGCGGCGAACCCGCTCGAAGAACCGCCGCGCCGCGTGGGACCGTCCCATGCGTTTGTGGCACATCCCCAACTTGAAGAGCGAATCAGCAACCT
>JAFDCW010000431.1 GCA_019312705.1 Deltaproteobacteria bacterium | reverse complement strand
GGTGCTCTACCAGGCGCGGGGGAGCCGCCCGGCGCCCCTCCGTGACGACAAGGTGCTCACCGCGTGCAACGGCTTGATGATCTCGGCCTTTGCCCGGGCCGCCATGGCCTTTTCCGACGACGGTTACCGTGATGTCGCGGCCCGCGCGGCAGACTTTCTCCTGACCAACCTCCGGGGGGCGGATGGGCGGCTGATGCGTTCGCACCTCGACGGTCGGTCTCGCCACAACGCTTACCTCGACGACTACGCTTTCTTCACGGCGGCGTTGATCGACACCTACGAGGCGACGGGCGAATCACGGTACCTGACCGAAGCTACGACCCTCGCGCGCCTCCTCGACGACCATCACCTCGACCCGGCCGGCGGTTGGTATACGACGAGCGACGACCACGAGGAGCTGCTCGTCCGAGACAAGCCCAGTCGCGACGGGGCCCTGCCCTCGGGCAACTCCGTTGCCATTGCCAACGCCCTACGCCTCGCCGAGTTCACCGGAGACCACGACCATCGAGAGGTCGCCGAGCGCGCCCTGTCGGCCTTTGCCGAACCGATGCAACGCTACGGCGCGGGGGTTCCCCTCACCCTTTCGGCTCTCGACTTCCACCTCGACGTTCCGCGCGAGATCGTCATCGTCGATGGCCCCGGCGGGGCCGACCTCGCTCGCGTGGTTGGTGAGTCGTTCGTCCCGAACCGGGTGCTCATGCGGGTCACCGAAGCGCAGGCCCTAGCTCAGGTGGGGCTCATCCCCCTCCTCGAAGGTAAGGTGGCCCTCGAAGGCGCTGCGACGGCCTACGTATGTGAACGCGGCCGGTGCGAGCTTCCCACATCCGATCCAAACGTCCTTCGCCGACAGCTGAGCCAAGTGCAGCCGCTCATCCCCGGCGGTAGCCCAGAGCCCCTCACGGTGCGTCGATGAATCGCTATTCCATATCCCCGGTTTTCGTCGTCCTCGTGTGGAGCACGCTGTCTGGAGCCTGCGGCGGGGGCGAGGTGCCCCGCCCGGCTCCCGTCGCCGCGCCGACCGCCGCGGAGCAGCGGGTGGAGCGACGGCGTTCCGAGTTCCGTGAGGTGACCACCGGCCAAGCTCACTCCTGCGCCATCAGCTTCGAGGGTACGGTCGCGTGCTGGGGGGACAACTCCGTCGGCCAACTCGGGGACGGGACCCACGTGAACCGTGCCCGTCCCGTTTGGGTCGAGTCCATCACCAGCGCCATCGATGTCGATGCCGGGGTCCTCGAGACCTGTGCGCTCATCGAAGGCGGAGGCGCCCGGTGCTGGGGTAGCGGAACCCCCGGCGTCGTCCGGGCCCTTCCGACGGGCCTCGAGGGCGTGCCCGGCGTCATTCGTTCGATCGCGGTGGGCCGGACGGTCTGCGCCATCGACCTCCGGGGCCGGGCCTACTGCTGGCCGGGGACCGGTGCCGACGCCCCCGTCGGAAGCGGTGCTCCCGTCGTTCTACGGACACGGAATCCGGCGGTCTACATCGACGTGGGGGTGGACCGGCTATGCACCCTGTCCGGGCGGGACGACGGCCAGTGTTTCGGCATCATCGTCGGTGACGACGGCGGGCCCCTCGAGTTCTCTGCGACCGACGTGGTCCTCGCCCTCGATGACGTCCGGCAGCTCGCGGTCAGTGGTCAGCAGGCTTGCGCGACGGGCCACGGGCGCGTCTTCTGCTGGGGCGAAAACGAGTATGGTCAGCTCGGGACCGGCGACCGCGAGGCCCGGAGCCAGCCCGTGCGAATCCTCGACGGGGTCGACATCACTCACGTGACGACGGGCTGGCACCACAGCTGCGCGACCACGGCCCAGGGCGGCGTCAAATGCTGGGGCGACAACACCTGGGGACAGCTCGGTGACGGTACGACCGCGTCGAACGGTTCCCCGGTCGACGTGACGGGCCTTCCGGCCGGGGTGACCCGGGTCGCGGCGGGACGGGGCCATACCTGCGCGGTGACCATTGGTCGCGAGGTCTACTGCTGGGGTCTCAACGAAGCTGGCCAGATCGGCGACGGCACGACCACCAACCGCCTGACCCCGGTCGCGGTAGATCTGATCGACCTGCGCTGACGAGTCAGGAGCCGGTCGCGCTGCCGGCGTTCGCTCGGGTGTCTTCGGTATCGCTCTGGGAGTCTTCTTGGGCGACTTCCACCGCCTCGGCGTCGCCTTGCGCGGCTTCTTCACCGACGGGAACGGATATGTTCAGGGTGGCTTCGCCGGCCTGCACTTCGAGTAGGCACTCGCCGTCGGCGATACCCCGGACCCGAAAGACTCCGTCCCCGTGCACGTCCTCGTCGCTCTCGGCCGCACATGTTTCGGGGCTGGTGCTCACCAGGGTGGCGCGACCCATGAGCCCGAGGAGGCGCGTGCCGCTCGCCGTCCGGGACCAGACCGTGACCAGGGTCGGCCGGTCGATGGTGAGGGGCCCGAGGTCCATCTCTCCGCCCTCGGGATTGACCGCCGATACCCCCCAAACGTCGTCGTCCGACGGGGCGATGATGGGGAAGGTGATGGGAGAGCCGCCGAGGGGCCGGAGGGTCACCGTCTCGGCTTCCTGTTCGAGGTGAATGTCGACGTGTTCGACGTCGCCGTCCCGAATCGAGAGCCGCGCCGCCCGGGGCGGGTCGACGTGCAAGGGCAGGGCGGCGCCGTAGCCGCCGAGGATCCGGTGGGCCATGTCCCGCCGGGTCATCGCGAAGCGCGCGATGCCGTTTTGACAAAAGGCCACGTCGGCTTCGTCGCCGACGAGATCCCAGACGTAGTGGCGGAGCTCTACGTGGGCGGGTTCGGCGACATGCACATCGAAGGTGCGGTGCCCCCGGTTGGTGACGAACGATACTTGTGCCGTCCCGGGGCGCATGCCTTCGATCTTGGCGTAACTGCCCCGGAAGGAATCGATGCGTACGACCGTCTCATCCGATGAGAGCGCAGACTGGATGACGGCCGGGGAGATCTCGTCGGCCTCTCGTGCGTAGCCCCCTCCTTCGAGGGCGACGGGCTCGAAGAGCTCGATGTCGGCGAACATGCGAGTCGAAACCGACACCTCTTCGGGGCTCGCGCCGGTCACCCGGCCGCCGCCGACCCGATGGCCGACGTAGAGGGTGGAACTCTCGGGAGTGGTCGGCCCCGTAGACCCACACGCGGTGAGCGGCATGAGGCCCACCGCGAGAGCGATGAGCGTGAAAGGCTGGGCCTGGGGGTATCGATGTTTCGCCACGTGGACCCGAGTATGCCACCTCTCGGGTCCGTTGGACGCTACTGCCGATGGACAGCGCGCCGCGCTAGCTCGCCACCTGGGTCGGGTAGACCCGATCGCGGGCGGCGGGCACGAGCTCGTCGAGCTCTGCCACTAGTTTGGCGAGGGTACGTTCCACCTTGGTGACGACCTCGGGGGAGAGATCGTCGATCTTGCCCACCAGGGACGAGAGGCGCTGGGCAGCGGCGCTCGCCTTCTCCATGCGCTCGAGGTCATCGGCCCCGTCGGGCTTCGGCCGGAGGACGGGGTTGAACTCGCGCCGGAGGACGGCGACGGGCTTGTTGTCATCGAAGACGGCGGACCTGAGGTCCTGAATCACGTCCTCGGTCGGTTCGGGGACCGGATGCTTGGCGTTGGGGCTAGGGCTCAACGCCTGGGCGAAATAGTCCACGGCATCGACCGTCGGGATCGACTGGGCGACGCCGTCTCGGTTCAGTACCTGGGGGGCATATTCCCGAAGCGTCGCGAAGCCGCCGGTCAGCTTGTCCACCGTGGAGCCGCGAATCTGTAGCTCCGCTTGGCAGTAGGCATGCAGATCGGGGTATCCCCAGCGCTCGTAGCTGCGCGTATCGCGGACCCACGAGAGGGCCTCCGCCATCTCGACCCAGGAGCGCTTGAAGCGCCGGGCCCGCTGGACGAGTTCGAGCCGCTGCCCGTCATCGCCCTTTTTCGCCAGGCTCTCCGCCAGGGCACCGAGTTTTTCGTTAACCGTCGCCATGGCGCCCGTATAGCGGCCACCGCCGTCGCTGTCGACGGGGACTCGCCGGGATCGTCCTCACCCCACGAGATCGTTTGGGAAGAGCGTTTCCAAATCGGCTATGGATCTCTACCCTCACGCCGTTGCCGCGAGCATGGCGCGGAGATGGCGCCGGGACGCGCGGGAGCGATGGAGTGACGATGGCCGGACGTACGGTGGCTGGATACGCAAACAAGCTCAGCGGTTGGCGTCGCGATGCGGTGAAACGCGTCGTGGCGTTGGTCGACAAGGCGGCGCCCGGGGCGGTGAGTTCGATCAAGTGGTCGCAGCCGGTCTTCGAGCTCGATGGTCCGTTCTGTTATGTGCGCGCATTCCCGAAGCACGTGAACTTCGGTTTCTGGCGCGGGGCTGAGCTCCCCGACCCGAAGCGGCGCCTCAAGGGTACCGGCGGCAAGATGCGCCACATACGCCTGACGTCTCTCGACGACATCGACGAACGGGCGTTTCGTGCGCTGGTGAAGGCGGCCGCGGCGCTCAACCAGCGCCTCGGCAACCCCACGAAGCCGACCAAGAAGGCGCCCAAGAAGCGGGCTGCCAAGAAGGTCACGAAGAAGGCGCCCAAGAAGCGGGTTGCCAAGAAGACCACGAAGAAGGTGACCAAGAAGCGGGCCGCGAAGAAGGCTACGAATAGGGTTACGAAGAAGAAGCCGGTCAAGAAGGCCACCAAGAAAGTCCCCGCGAAGCGGGCGACGAAGACGCGACGGAGATCCTGATGAACGCCACAACGACCCTGCCCGCCATGTTGGCCTGGGCTCTGATTCCCGCCCTGATGCTCGGTGCCTGCCAGCGCGCGGACCCTCGCGGTGACGCCCCGACGTCGCGTCGCCTGTCGACCGCCGAGCGCCAAGCCAACCAAGAGCGGGCCGCCGAGCCGGTGCGCCCCACGGCACGTCCCAACCCCCAGCCCACGGCCGACCCGACTCCGCAAGCCGCGGCCCCGGCCCCGGATCCGATCGACGAGGCGACCCTCGCTCAGCTCCTCGATC
>JAFDCW010000430.1 GCA_019312705.1 Deltaproteobacteria bacterium | reverse complement strand
GCCTCGAAGCTGCGGTCTTGAAGGCCGATGGCGACGATGACGCCGCCTTCGAGCTGCTCGCGAGTCGCCTCGGCGAGCAACAGGGTCCCGCCGTCGAGCAGGGCTTCGTCCAGGCCGCCCGGGACACGGAGCGCTTCGACGAAGCCGCTGCTGCCGTCGATACGCCTCGGGGACGGTCTCTCGACCTCACTATCCTCGAAGAACTCGAGGAGGCCGCCTATCGGCGCGGCGCCCACGGGGCGGCGGCGCGGGTCGGCACCGTCCTGTGGGATATCGAACGACGTCCCACCCGGGAATACAATGACGCATATGCCCTCAGCCGCGCCGGGGCCGCGGATGACGCGATGGCCTGGCTGGGCAAGGCCCGAAAGGCCGGCTTCGACAAGGTCGAACTCCTCGACGGCGACCGAGACCTCGCACCCCTTCGCTCCCGTGGCGATTGGCAAGCGCTCCGACAGCAATTCGGGGGATAAAGTTATCTTGTCGGAACCGGGCAGGCCCGGATATCATCACCGGCGGTGGGGAATCCCGGTCGAATCATTGTTGGCGCGCTGCTTCTTGGATTGTTTGCCGGCGAGGCGACAGCTCAAGACGGTGCCGCCGAGGACCAAGGCGCTCAGGATACGAGGATCGGCTACGCGTCGACGGGTCTCCCGGGATACGGGCGGGTCATCCTGCCCCGACCAACCCCGTGGTTGGTGGGCATCGCCGGGAGCGCCGGCTACGGCCTGACCCCGGAGGTACTCGGTGTCGGCGACAGCCACAACCGCCTGTCCGGGCGCCTCGGCGTCTCCCTGGCGCCCATCGACTGGCTTCAGTTCGCCCTCAACTTCGATGGCCGCCTCGACCTGCACACCCTCGGCGACGGCACCACCGACGACGGCCTCGTCGGAGATCCGCGCATCTTCATTCGCGCCGGCGGCGACCTCGGTGGCATCTTCCTTGGCGGTGAGGTCGTGCTGTGGCTGCCTGGCGCTGCCGCGCCGAGCGTCGCGTTCTCCGCGACGACCGTCGATCTCAAGGCCGCCGGCGGCATCATGATCAACCCGGACTTCAGCCTCGCCCTGAACGCCGGCTTCCGCATCGACAACAGCGCGAACGCGATAGAGAACCAAGGCAACGATCTCAGCGAGTCGGACCGCATCTCCCTCGGACTCAGCGAGTGGAGCGCTCTGCTGCTCGGCGTCGGTGGCGCCTATCGCTTCGGCCCCGCGGAGGTTTGGGCCGAGTGGAGCTGGGACCTGCTCGTCGGTGATGGTGCCCCCGATGCTGGGGCGTCCCCGATGCGGGTGGACCTCGGTGGGCGTTTCTGGGTCGACGACGCGGGGGCGGTCCAGCTGCACGCCGGCGTCGGATTCCTGGTCAGCAGCTACCCCGACCGCGACATGACTACCGGGCGCCTTCCCCTCATGCCCATCGAGCCCCGCTTCCGTGTGGACCTCGGGGCGACCTTCCGCTTCCCGACGCCGGAGGGCGAAGCCCTCGAAGAAGAAGAAGAAGAAGAAGAAGAGGAGGTCGTAGAAGTGGTCCCGGTGGGCGCCATCGTCAGCGGCCGTGTCGTCGACGCCGACGGGCAGCCGGTGGTCGGTGCGACGGTGAGCGTGAGCCCGGGGGAAGGCGACGCCCTCGACCCGGTCACGACGGATGCCGACGGTGCCTTCAGCATCCCCGAGGTGCCTACGGCTCCCGGCGCCTCCGTCACCATCGCCGCAGAAGGCTTCACCGAATTCACGCAGGTCCTCAACCTCTCCGCCGGCGCCACGGTGGAGGTGCGCGCACCCCTCGAGCGCGAACTCCCGAGCGGTCAGCTGCGCGGTGTCGTGCAATCGTTCGGCGGCGAACCGGTCGCGGCGACCATCACCGTCTCCCCTGGCGATCAAACCATCACCGCCGGCGAAGACGGCTCCTTCGAGCTCGACCTCGAGCCCGGCGACTACGAGATCGTCATCCAGGCCGACGGCTACCGCGAGCAGACGCGACCCGTCCACATCGAAGAGCGCGGCGTCACGATCGTGAACATCGACCTGCGTCGCGGTCGCGGTCGCGGTCGCGGTCGCTGAGCGGCGACCGGGAATAGGGGCCGGGACCGGCACCGGGCCGGCGGCATAGCGCGGCACGTTGGCGCGGTGGGTTCTTGTTGGGGGGCGCACTGCCGGCGCCGCTACGGTCGGCCTGTCGGCTCTGCGCGACTGCGTCGCGCTGCCGCCTCGGGCCGCCCTCGCGGCGCCTTCTTGTTGGGGGGCGCCTTCTTGTTGGCTAGTGTGTGATGCAGAGTCACGGGAGGGAGTATCGCGACGGGCCGCGGCCTCGCAAGGAAGGAAGGCGATGGAAATGCACCGCATTTTCGAGGTTTCCTGACGCCGCGAGGGAGCCGTGGAACGAGCGAGAAACCTTCCGTGGCTCTGGATCACGCACTAGTGGGTGAAGCGCAGGGGGATTCGGAAGCGTACGGGCTGGCCCTGGCCGGGGAACTCTACTGTCCGCGCGATGCGTACGACGCAGGCGCCGAGGGGGCTGGCGCCGACGCCGGCTGGAGTCACCCGGGCGCTGACGACGAGTCCGAGGGGGTCCACGGAGATCACAATCTCGGCTTGGCCGCTGGGTGGGGCGTCTGCGGCATGGTCGCGGTAGCAGGCGGTCACCCGGGACCGCTGAGCGTGGAATGCCCGGGCGAGCTCGTTGGCGTTCGGGCCGGTACGCCGCCGCATCATGGCGCCTCGAACCATGCGGCCGTTTGGCTGATCGCTGGACGCTGGTGTGGCGTCGCGGGGTTCGTCCACCCCCACGTCTGCATCTTCCGGCCCCGAATCCTCAACAGTTCGGGGGCCGTCGCTCGCGCCGTCCGGTGCCTGGCCCGCCTGAACTTGGATGAAGGTCGGGCGTTCCGGCCGCGTGGGGCCTCCCTCTTTGAGGAACACCAGGGCTACCGCCACGATGGCCGCGACTGCGACGACGCCCCCGACGACCCACGGGAGCTGGGACCGGGAAGGTGCGCTGCTCTTGGTTGCCTTCCCCCTGACCCGGGCGGGCGCGACGGAGATGGGCAGGTCCCCGGCCGGACCGGACGGCCTCAACGACTGGTAGATCGGGGGGTTGCGCCAGGCCTCCTCGCGTTCGGCAAGGGATGCACCGCGGACGATCTCGCTCATCCGCGGGTCCCGGAAGTCCTCCTCGATGCACTGGAGGAGGCGCTTCTGCATCTCTTCGTCGGTCCCGGGACGGACCTCGCGCAGCGCGTCGGCAAAGTCGGCGGCGCTCTGGTATCGCTTCGCGGCTGTCTTGGCGAGGGCCTTACGAAGTACGGGGCCGAGGCCCGGCGGCAGGTCGTCGCGGATCCCCTCGATCGGGTCCGGGGTGTACTGGAGTACTCTCGAGACGGTCGACGCCAGGTCTCTTGCGCGGAAATCATTCCGGCCGACGAGCAACTCTCGCAGAACTACCCCGCACGAGTAGGAGTCGGAGCTCGGGCTGGCCTCGTCGAGGCGAAAGAGTTCCGGGGCGAGGTAGGGCATCTTGCCCTTGATGGTGGTCGCTTCGGTTTGTTCGGTCTGGTCCTTGCTGCGCGCGATGCCGAAGTCCGCCAGCTTCACCTGGCCGCCGATGTCGATCAGAATATTCGCCGGTGAGACGTCCCGGTGGATGATCTTCAGGGGATCCCCGTCGTCGTCTTTGAGGTTGTGCGCGTAGTGCAGGGCGTCGAGGACCTTGATGATGATGTGAATGATCAGGTCGGCGGGAAAAGGCCCGTGGACCTTTTTCCGGAAGCGGTGCCATTGGCCGAGGTGGTAGCCGTGCACGTACTCGATGACCATCAAGTAGTCGCCCTGCTCCTCGCCGAAGTCGATGACCCCGACGAGCGACGGATGCCGGAGGCGTGACATCAGCCGGGCCTCGCGCACGAACATGCGGGCCATCCCCTGGTCCATCATCAGGTCGGAGGCCATGCGCTTGATGACGACCGGCTTGGTGAAGCCCGATGCGCCTTCGCTGCGGCCGAGGTACACGACCCCCATGCCGCCCTTTGCGAGGGCCCGGACGACTCGGTAACGGCCGAGTACTATGCGGCCGATGATGACTTCATGCATCGGCTCAGCGGCTCCCGGTCCGGCGGAGGTAGTAGTGAACCCCGCTTCGAGGGTGGGAGACTCGAATGGCCAGGGCGTCGAGGCCGGCGGGCACCGTCGCCTGGCCCGAGAAGCGGTGGGCACCACCGAGGGGGAGGTTTTGGCCCCCGACGCTGACGGTGCACCCCGCAACGCAGGTCCCCGAGACCCGAACGCTACCGGAGACGCTGGACCCAGCTGCGGGTTCCCGGATATAGGCCGCCGTGGTTGCGTTGTCGTAGCGCACGTTGAGCGTCGTGACGGGGGATCGTCCCGGCCTGCCCCCGGGCGCCTCGTAGAAGACCTGGTGCGTGCCTTCCGGGACCTGCCCGCTCTCGAGGGCGTGGTTGGCGGTCGACGTGGCGAACGTCCGCTCGCCGACGTGCAGCACGAAGCGCCTCGTAGAAGGAGCTCCGCGCCAGCGAACGGTCACGATGGGCAGGATGTTCTGGTAGTGAATCGAATAGCGGCGACCGTCGGTATCGACGACGTTGCGTGCGGGCCGCCGGGGGAGTTGGGCCTGGCCGCTGTCGCGGCGCACCGTGAGCGTACCTTGTGCCACGGCGTCGCCCGTCGGAGTCCCGCCGCTTGCGCAGCGAAGTCGATAGCGCGTGGCGCCGGGACGGGCGGAGATGTTCGCCTTGCCGGTGCCGAAGCTGCGCATGAAGGGCTGTTGGTACGACCGGCCCGAAGCGACTTCGATGACCCCTTCGCCGCCGCCACAGAAATCGCCGAAGCGCACCTGGACGTTCACTGTGCCGCCCGGGTCATGCAAAATAGCGGATGCGCCCGCCGTGATGGCCATGTGGGCCCGGGCCGGCGGACGGCCGCTGACATCGAGGGAGCCGTTGGCGCGGATGACCCCGTGGCCGCCCTCGTGGACCCCGTAGTTCTCGGTCCGGCCCCGGAGCGTGACCAACCCCGCCCGGGAGGCCACCGTGGCGCTGCCGTTGGGTGCGATGCGTACCGTCGCCTGGGCACCGGTCGCCCCGCCTTTGCTCACGAATGAGCCGCCGGGCACCTCGATGACAGAATCTTCCGCGCCCGCGCTGGCGGTCGCACGGCCGGACTGAATCGAAGCCACCGCACCCCCCGCCGGGCCGAGGATCATCTCCGCGGGCCCCGTCGCCCCGACGGTCCCTCCGCCCCAAGCCGCCGAGAGCCGCGCCCGGCGCCGGAGGCGGACCCGGCTCCCCGCAGGGACCGCTGTCGTTCCGCGAGGGATGCGCGACCAGGCGCCCTCGGCGTCCGCGATCTCGACGCGTCCGCGAAGCATGGTGATGGCGACCTCCGCGCCCGGGTCGACCACGACACTGGCACCCGTGTCGGCGGGGCCGGTGTCCGGCGGGTCGGCATCGGCCTCGTCGATGATGATGCTGCCGAACTCGACGTCGAGGACGAGCTCTTCGCCCGCGCCGAGTTCGACGAAGTCGCCGTCTGCGGGTTCGAGCCGCGCCCCACCCATCAGCACTTCGAACATCACCGTGCCGTCTGCGGCGCTGATACGCATTTCGCCGCCGCCGAGCAGCTGCGCCTCGCCGAAGCTGCCGGCGATGACGAGGCCACTCTGGCCGGCCGATACGCGGGCTTCTCCCATCTCGACATTGACTCGCTCGCCCTGTTCGTCATTGGGGGCCGCAGCGAGGAATCGAACGATCGTACCTGGCGCGAGCTCGAGGCCACCACCGCTTGTCAGGACGACTCGGGCCTCGGATCCTTCGGGAGCAGTGCGAACCGCATCCCCAACCGCGAAGGTCGTGCCCACCTCCGCCGCCTCCCACTGGTCTTCCTTGCCGGCGAAGTCTCGGGTAACGGGCCCCTGGGCGTCGACCAGTTCAGCGACCGACGAGCCGCATGCACAGCCGCCGTCGCAGGCCCCGGAAAGCACGAGGGCCATAGGGATGATCCACCAACCGGTGGCCCATTTGCTTCTATTAGTAGGCTTGCGCACGGGGGGTCGTGGGCGAGCACGCACCGGAAACCCCGGTGCATGCCCGAACGCGACGAAACTCTAACGTTAACAATTGTCTAGTGCTTCAAAATCCGCAATTCCCTCCTGTCTTGTTGCATCCATGCGCATCATCGAATATAGCAAACGGGTGCCAGCCGTCCCGAGTCTGAATGCCCCGCGCTGGGAGCTCTACAAGCTGCTCGGAGAGCCCGTGCGGTTGCGGCTCCTGGCCCTCGCGTCGGAGGAGGAGCTGGCCATCGGCGAGCTCGCCGACCTCCTCGGGGAGCGTCAACCCAATGTTTCTCGGCATGTTGCACCGCTGAAGCGCGCCACGCTGCTGACCGTTCGAAGAGAAGGCACCCGGGCCCTCGCCCGTCTGACCGAGGGTGTCAGTGACGATCCCGTGGTCGCCGATGCCCTCCGCGAGGGCCGCGCCCTCTGCGCCGCGGACGGTAGCCTCGGACGGATCGGTCATGTGGTTCGCGCCCGGGAGGCCGCCGCCCGGGAGTTCTTCGCCCGCCCAGGCCAGGCCGATGCCAAGAGCCTGCCCAGTGAGCTCCCGGCGTACCTGAGCGCCTTGGCTCCGCTCATCGAACACCGGAGCCTCGCCGTCGACGCCGGGACCGGCGACGGCGGTCTGCTCGATCTGCTCGCGCCGATATTCGGCGAGGTCATCGGGGTCGATCGCGAGGAGGCTCAGCTCTCCCGGGCCCGGGCCCGCCTCGTCGCCCGGGGCTATCAGAACGTCACCCTCCACGAGGGAGAGCTCGACGACTCGGAGCTCGTCTCCCTCGTCGATTCCCGAGGCGGCGCCGACGCCGTCTTCGCGGCGCGGGTGCTGCATCACGCGTCGCTACCGGGTCGCGCCCTCGGCGCCCTGTCTCGCCTGGCCCGTCCCGGCGGCGCGGTCGTGGTCATCGACTACGCGGCGCATGAAGACGAGGCGCTTCGTGACAAGCAGGCCGATCAGTGGCTCGGCTTCGACGCCGGGGAGCTGATGCGCTATGCCGCCGCCGCTCACCTCGTGAACCCCAACGTCACCACCATTCCCGCGTCTCGCTGTGGAGACGGCCCCGACGGTCACCTCGATTGGCAGGTCCTCGTCGCCCGTCTTCCTCTGGACGCGCCAGAACGAAGCTGAAGAGAAACCAAGGAAAGAGAACGAATACGATGGAACAGCAGACTCAGAACACGACGGGCAGTGCCAAGACCGAGGGCAACTACAAGGTCGCCGACATGTCGCTCGCC
>JAFDCW010000429.1 GCA_019312705.1 Deltaproteobacteria bacterium | reverse complement strand
AGGCGCTCGCGGGCTTCCTGCCAGCCCATCTCCCAGCGCACCTCTCGGAGGTTGGTCAGCGGCACGGTGCGCACCGTGACCGAGTAGATGAGGCCGAGGGCCCCGACGCTCACCCGGAGGGAGTGGAAGAGTTCGTCGTCTTGCTTCAGGTGATCGACGAGGGGCTCGTCCCACCCGCTGGGATTCGTGATGCCGTGCTTTGGCTCGACGCGGTAGACCGTGCCGCCGGAGCCGACCACGACCATCGAGACGATTTGGCTCGCCATGTTGCCGAGGCGCACGCCGGAGCCGTGGGTGCCCGTGGTCGCGGCGCCGACGAAGCTCAGCTGCAGGAGGCCGCCCATATTCTCGAGGGCCAGGTCGTCCTGCTTCAGGTGTTCGCTGATCTGATCGAGGCGGGCACCGCCCTGAAAGCGCCGCAGGGTCGCGTGGTCGCCGGGATGAAGCGCGGCGGCGTCGATGGGCAGCATCGCGTCGAGGCCCTCCATGTCCACGAGGAATCCCGACGTCGCGTTTGCCCCGGAGTAGGAACATCCGGCGCCGAGGGCCTTGACCGTATGACCGAGCTCTTCGGCCTTCTTCACGATGAAGACCAGGTCATCGAGGGTCTCGGGCTCGTAGAGCCTGAGAGGCTGCATGACCACCACGTCCTGATCGCCCTCGTACGTCTCGCGCGATTCCCAGTGCGGGGAGACGCCCGTCGCCGTCGCCGCGGGGGGGCGGACCGCCGACCGGCGGGCGCGCTTGTGCATGCCGGCGTCCGTCGACGCGTCACGGAGCACCGCCTCGAGATCTCTCGGCGAGCCGTCGATGAGGTCGCGCAGGTGTTGCCTCGAGACCTCGTCGCCGGTGAGGGCCCGGTTCACGAGGGACCGGGCCTCCATGCGCATATCCCCGTTGCCGTTGACGCCGAGAGCCGACGCCATCCGAGAGAAAAACGAATCAGGCATGCCACAATCTCCCCCTAGGCGCGGGACGATAGCGCGTTCGAACGGCCGTGTATCTGTTCACATGGCGTCGGACGGTGCCATGATGCGCGCGTGATTCGGCTCTTCGACCTGCCCCACCACGAGGCCCGGCAGAAGCTCGGGGACGGGGCTCTCGTCTTCCTCAGCTTCGATCCGGTCGAGTTCCACGGCCCGCACCTGCCCCTCGGCTGCGACCGACTGATCGGCCACGGCTTGATGGCCGACTTCGCAGGGCGCCTCGCGACGGAACTCGACTGCGAGGTCCTTCTCGCCGAGCCGGTCGAGTGCGGCGTCGAGCCGACAAGCGGCCCGGGCTCGCGGCGTTTGAAGTTTGGCAACGTGCGAACGATCGTGAAGGAGAGCTGCCGCGCGCTCATCGAGCTCGGGGCCCAGCGCGCCGTCTTGAATACTTTCCACGGCTCGGCGCTGCACAACCTCGCGATCCAGGACGGCGTCGACCTCTTTCGCGCGGCGAACCTCCCCGCGCTGGCACCGTTCCACATCGTGCTCCGCGAAATGGTCCACCTCGACGCCGAGCGCTACCGCGACGCCTTCGCCGAGGTCCCCGACGAGCACCGCCAGGCGATGATCGACGGCCTGCGCATGGACTTTCACGCCGGCTTCTTCGAGACGTCCCTCGCCCTGCACTACGCAAGGGCCCACGTCTCGGGGCGCCTCGACGAATTGCAGCCCTGCCCGCCCTTCGGCCGGGTGGGCTCGGTGGCGTTCTTGTCCAAGGTGGTGGGTCTTTTCGGCGCCAAGGAGACGGCCCAAGAGATGAGCTTCGCCGCCGACGCCCTGGGCTGGCCGGCGCTACGTCCGTTCCCCGCCTATACGGGTCGCCCCGCCTTCGCGACGCCGCGGGCCGGGGAGGTCTTCGCGCGCAAGATCCTCGAGCGCTATGTCGAGGCGGCGACCGACGTCTTCGTCGCGGGCAAAACCCCTCCGGACCCGGTCATGGGCTGGCTCAAGTGGTTCAGCCTCGGCGGCCGCATCGAGTCGACGAAGGTGCCCGTGAAGCACGTTCGCGTCGACTTCTGACGCTATGGCGTTTGCGGTCCCAAGGGCTTGCCCGATTGGCCCGCCAAGCAGCTGCCGTTCAACGAAAGAACACCCGAAAGCATGTTGCTTCCGGGTGTTCCGCTGTGCCCCCGGGGGCGCTTACGAGAAGACCAGGCTCGCCACGATGGTCCAGCCGCCGACCGCGATGCCGGCGATGCCCAACTTGCCCTGAATCGGTGCGAGCTTGGCGAGCAGTTGGGCGCCCTTCTCCTTGGCCGCTTCGTTTTTGGACAGGACCATCTTGTTGATCACTCCGTAGCCGAGCATGAACCCGAGGACCGCTTCGACGAGGCTGGCGGCGACCCAGGTCGCCCACCAGATCGGGAAGGCCGACAGCAGGCTGATGTTCATCACGGCGCTGATGATTCCCCAGAGGCCCCAGAAGCAAAACGCCAGGCCCATCCAGCCCTGGTAGGGGGCGACCTTGTCGAGGAGCTGCTTGGCGTCCGGGCGCTTGGAGAGGATGAGCGACGGGACGGCGAGCAGGCTGAGGAGGATGAGGGTGATTCCGTAGACCATGTGTTTATTCCGCTTTCGGGCACGCCGGCATCTGCGCCGCATGCGGTAAGGGCATCCGTGGTCGAGGGCAGAGGCCCGCGGTGGATGACCGTTCGTTTGTGCTGGTCCGGCGGTAGAGCGAGTGGCGTGCCAACGGCGTTGGGCCCGATTTCGCGTGCATATGCGCTTTCGAAGGGGGCCGTATCGCACGCCGGGCAAGTCTTGCGCGAAGGGCCGTGACGGTCCGTCACCCGGGTGGTGCCGCGCCCTCGCCAGAACCGGTATGCTGCGCGCCATGCGAACCTTCGCGACGATCCTCCTAGTGCTCTCGACCCTTTCTGCTTGTGACGACGAGCTTGCGGCTCCGGCCGACCCCGTCGTTGCCGAGCAGCCAGAGGTGACGCCGGAAGAAGCCGAAGCACCCCCGGCAAACGCCAACGAGGCGTGCGCCGAAGTGGTCGTCGTCGCGTGGAGCGGCGCCGAGTACGCGTCCGACGACATCACCCGGGACCGGGCGGCGGCTCGGCTGAAGGCCGAGGAGCTGCGTGCGCGCATCGATGGCGGAGAAGACTTCGCGGCCATCGCCCGGGCCGAGTCTGACGCCTCGTCGACGGGGCCCCGGGGCGGGCTCATGGGCACCTACCTGCGTGACGAGTGGCCCGCGCCGCACCTCGCCATCCGGGACGGGCTCTTCAACTTGTCCGTTGGCCAAGTCTCGGAGGCGGTCGAGGCGCCCTACGGTTGGGTCGTCATGCGCCGGTGCCCCGTCGAGAAGGTGCATACGCGCCACGTGCTCATCCGATTCGAGGGCGCACGCAACGCCCCCGAAGAGATCACCCGCACCCGCGATGAAGCGCTCTCCCTCGTCGGCGAAGTACGCGGCGAGCTGATCGCCGACGGCGCCGACTTCGCCGCCATCGCCGAGGAGAAGAGCGAAGACGGCTCGGCCGACCGGGGCGGTGACATGGGGGAGGTCGGCCGGGGCCGCCTCGCCGCGGCATACGAAGAAACGGCCTTCGGCCTCGAGGTCGACGAGATCAGCGAGCCCGTCGAGACCGAGTTCGGATTTCACGTGATTCAGCGCCTCGACTGAGCCATCGACAAAGAGAGAGACCCTCATGGCACACCCCCTCGAAGACATCATCCGCAACGCCGAGCCCTTCCTCTTCATCGGCGACAGCCGAGAAGAGCGATTCCCCGCCATGAGCTACGCCAGTTGCAAACGCAAAGGCCAACAGGGCTACTACCTCGACCTCGGCGGACTCACCGAGAGCCGCGGCAAAGAGTCCGGCGGCAAGGTCTATACGGACCCGGCCGAGCTCCCCGATGACCGCTCGGACCTCGCCATCATCTGGGTCAAACCCCGGAGCGCGACGAACGCTGTCGAGGTCGCCCATGGCCTCGGGGCCCGGCGCATTTGGTTCAGCTTCCAGACCGGCCACCGGGACGCCGTCGCCCGGGCCCGGGAGCTCGGCATGAAGGTCGTCGAGATTGGCCGATGCCCGGTGCACTACATGGACGGCATGATCGTCGAGTGCGTGGCTCACACGGCGCTGCTGAAACTCAGCGGGAGCTACCGCAAAGCGCCCCAGACCGACCCGGACGCGAAGCGCCGGGAGCTCTACTGACGCGGCGGGAGCCTTCGTAGGCAGTACGAGCCTCGCCGCGACCATCCGGGTAATCCTCGGCGGTCGTGTATTGTGTGAAGGTGGCATTGCCCCGGAACATCATTTCGCCGGCCATTCTGACCATCTTGGCCATTCTGGTCGCGCTGTCGGGCGCGACGGCCTGCGGCGACGACACCTCGAGGCCGGACGGCGGAGCGGGCGATGCGGCGCTGGACGGCACGGCGCCTGATGCGGGAGGTCCGGCGACCCCCGAGGCGCCGATCCCACCAAACCTCGGCCCCTGCCCCGAGGGCTGGCGGGCCGTGCCGACGGGTGAAGGCTTCGACGTCTGCGAGCCGTTCCCCGCGTCGGGGCGGCCGACCTGTGGTCGCGACGAGGCGTTCTTTCCCGGCGCCGACGCTTGCGCGCTCATCGGCACGGAGTGCCCTGCCGGGGACTTCCCAGTCGACTTGCCCGCGGACGCACCGGTCTGGTACGTGCTCGCCGGCGCGACGAGCGGAGATGGTACCGAGGCCTCTCCATACGGGACCATCGGCGAAGCCACAGCTGTCGCCGCGGCGGGCTCCACCATCGCCGTCGGCAAGGGCACCTATCCCGAGGCAGTGTCCGTCCCCGCCGGGGTGACGCTCCAGGGGGCTTGCGTCGCGGAGACCCTGCTTACCTTCGATGCCGAGACCTACACGGTCGGCGTCGTCGAGGCGGGGGGGGCCGATGTGACCATTCGCAACCTGCGGGTCGGGGATTCGGCCCGGCCGTGCATCACCGTCATCGGCGCAGGCCGGTCGGCCACGGTTGAGGATGTCGTCGTTCACAACTGCTACGCCGCGGGCATCTCCGTCGAGACGG
>JAFDCW010000428.1 GCA_019312705.1 Deltaproteobacteria bacterium | reverse complement strand
GAGGGGGTATCGGGGACGGAGTCTGTGTCGGGCCCCTTCGTCCCGCCCCTGCCCGAAGCCGACCCTCTGGTAGGCCAAGTGCTGGACAACCGGTACCGGATCCTGGGCGCCATCGCCCGCGGAGGCATGGGGGTCGTCTATCGGGCGGAGCAGATGCAGCTCGGGCGGACCGTGGCGGTCAAGGTTATCTCCGCGCCGAGCGGTGGTCCGTCGACGGTAGCCTTCCACCGCCGCTTCTATCGCGAAGCCCAGGCCTGCGCTCGACTCCAGAGCCCCCACACCGTCGTGATCCACGACTTTGGCCGAACTCCCGACGGTACCTACTTCATCGCGATGGAGCTCCTCGAGGGGCAGACGCTCCACGATTTCATCGTCGAGCGGGGGGCGCTCCCCGGTGCGACCGCCGTCCACGTCGCCGAGCAGGTCGCCAAGTCGCTGGCCGAGGCGCACGAACACGGCCTAGTCCACCGCGACCTCAAGCCATCAAACGTCTTCGTCGCCCAGACCGCCACCGGACAGGTCGTGAAGGTCCTCGATTTCGGTCTCGTCAAGAGCATCGACGCCGAGGACGCCACGATCACGAAGACCGGCACGATGATGGGCTCACCCAAATACATGTCTCCGGAGCAGGTGATCGGACTGCACGTGGACCACCGGGCCGACATCTACTCTCTGGGGACGCTGGTCTACCGGCTCTTGGTGGGCCGAACTCCCTTCATCTACGAGAGCGACTTCGAGGTCATGGCCGCACATGTGAATGTGCCTCCAGAGTCGATTCGGGACGCCGCGCCAGATGCCGACATCAGCGCAGAGCTCGACGACCTCGTCATGAAGTGCCTCTCCAAGGACAAGAACGACCGATTCTCCTCGATGGCCGACGTGCTCCTTGCGCTGCGGGCATGCCCTGAGCACACGGCCGAGAACAGCGTGCGCGTCGACCTCCCTGCCTGCCCTCGGCCGAGCCCGCGATCGGTCACGCGACCGCTCACGGACGTGCGCCGCGAGGTCAAAGCGGACGCCCACACCAGGGAACTCGTCCGACCAGGACGCTCGGTGCGGCCTCGAGAAAAGGCCAAGAGCCGCCCGACCGTGTTCGGTGTGGCAGCGCTGATAGCCGGGGTCGGGCTCGCGGCGTGGCTTTGGGCGGGATCCGGCGGCGATGAGGAAACGACGGCCCCGGTGGCCCCGCAAGCCTCAACGCTGCAGGAGACACCCCCAGGCATCGGCGAAGTGCAGGACGCGTCTCCAACCGATCTGAGGGAGGCCGACGATGGCGAGGACCTCCGGGGCGTTTCGGCGGACACACGGGCGGCTAATCCCAGCGTGTCACGCGAGACCGTCGGCCCCTTGCCCGCCGCTCCGGACCCCGTCACGCCCGGCGCTGTTGCCACGGATCGGCTGAGCGTGCAGGCTTCGCGAAGAAGGGGGCGTTCGGGGATGACCATGCGCCGCGACGCGAACCCCGTGGCGGCTGTTGCGGCCGAGGACCCGGATACCATCGAGGAAGCGGAGCAACCCGAGGCCATCATGCAGACCCGCACCGACAACCGCGACCCATGGGCTCAAGACTCTCGATAGCGCTGGGATCTGGCGCGATGACTTTGTGCATGCTCCTTTCGGGAGCGGCTCCGAGTTCCCTGCGGGCGCAGGAGACGATTGGGGACCAAGGCGTCGATCGTGAGAGCGTCGACAACGATGGCGCTGAGGGGGAGCGCGCTGCTGCGCCCGATGCCACCGACGCCCCCGCCCCAGGGGTGGGTGGTGTCCCGGGGGACCAAGACGCGGAGGCCCCCGCCACCGAGAGCGAAGACCATGAAGATGGCGCCGCGCGTGACGAAGGTGACGAGCGCGCGCGGGAACTCTACCTCGAAGGCGATCAGCTTTACGCGGAGGGACGATACGAGGAGGCCGTCGAGTCCTTCGTGGCGAGCTACGAGCTGAGCGGGCGTCCCTTGCTCCTTTTCAACCTGGCCAACTCCTACGAGCGAATGGGAGCCTACGAGGAAGCCGCCGACGCCCTTCGCCGGTATCGCGAGACGGCGTCGCCGGACGAGCAAAACACCCTCGCTCACCGCATCGAGGCCCTCGAGGCGCGCGTCGAGCCGCCCGAAACGCCTGCGGCGCCTGCCCCAGAGGAGCGCGGAGGGGTCGATCCCGCAGTCGGCTGGGTCCTCGTGGCGTCGGGCGGCGTATTGGCCGCCGCTTCCATCGTTCTGGGCTCGCTCGCGCTGGTCGCTCGCAACGATGCCGAGGCTTTTTGTCGGGGTTCCGGTGCCGACCGCCTCTGTACGGACGAAGCCGAGGCTGCCCTCGCCCGGGACCAGGCTTTTTCGATCGCAGCCGACGTGACCGCCGCGGTCGGGCTGGCGGCCCTCGCCGTTGGCATCGTGCTAGTTATCCTACGCCGCGGAGAAGAGAGTTCGCCGGGCGCCACTGAAGGACCGAGGTTCTGTCGGCTGTACTCCTCGCCTTGGGCTGCTCCCTCGGGCGGTTGGAACGCGCCGACTGCACGAGCGACGAAGCGTGTCGTGGGGCCTTCGGGGTGTTCTCCCAGTGTGCGGACTCCGGTTTCTGCGAGACCGTGGCCCCCCTGGCGCGGTGCGACCGCTCCTTCCCGGAGGACCTACTGGTCCAGCCGATGCGCTATCCGGACGCCGTTCTCCTGAGCACTGCCTTCGATCGGTCCCTCGAGACCCACGTGGCCCGCGAGCGCTCGGTGGAGCTCGCGGCGATGCAGGCGAACGAACTCGGTGGCCTCGCCGGCCGGCAGGTCGCCGTTCTCTTCTGCACCATCGAGGAAGACCCTCTGCGAGACGCGTTGACGCGAGCCGAGGCTGCTCTGAGCGTGGCCCGCCACCTGGCTTTCGGCGTGGGTGTCGACGCCATCATCGGTCCTGCCTCGTCCAACGATACGATCATCGCCTTCGAGGAGATCAAGGACAGCGATACTGTCGTGATCTCCCCATCGGCGACGAGCACCGCGCTGTCGGGAATCGACACCCTTGCGCCGAGTGACGAACGGCCGGGGCTGCTCTGGCGCACCGCGGCCCCCGACTCGATGCAGGGAGAGGTCATCGCCCTCGACGTGACCGGTCGAGGAATTTCCACGTTGGCGGTCGTCCACCAGACGGACGCCTACGGGGTAGAGCTCGCTAGCACGCTCTCCTCCGCCTATGGAGGGGACACGATGCTCTTTCCCTTCAGCAGCGAGGCGACTCTCGCGCAGGCGGTCTCCCGGGCCGCCGCGACCGCCGCGGAGGAGGTGCTCTTCATCTCATCGCAGGCCTCGGAGGTAATCCAATTCCTGGACCTGGTGGCCGGGTCCTCGGCTTTCGACACCAAGTCGCTCTTTCTGACGGACGCGGCGGCGAACGCCGATGTCCTCGCGGGGGCCGCCGGGGCGAGCTCGGTTTTCCCCCGCGTCCGGGGGACGCGGCCTGCGGTCCCCGATGGGTTCGTCTACGATCTCTTCATCGCGTCCTACGACTTGGCTTTCGCCGATGACGTGACCCGCTTCTCCTTCACGGCACAGTCCTACGATGCCGCTTGGCTTGCGCTCTACGGAGTGGGTTGGGCGACCTTCAACGAGTCGGCCGTGACGGGCACGGGCATCGCCCGGGGGCTCCGCCGAGTCAGCGACGGTGCACCCTTCGACGTGCGCGCGTCGACCCTGGGGCCCATCCTCCAGTCCTTCCGGGAGGGTGTAGGGGTAGACATACGAGGCGCTTCCGGCGCCCTCGACTACGACCCTGCGACCGAGGAGACCACCTCCTCAATCGACGTGTGGACCATCTCCGTGAACGGTGAACGTATCGTCGTCGACCAGACCTACGACCCCTGATTGGGACCTTCGCCAGGTCATGGGGTGGTCTGTTAACTCCCGCGGGCTCATTGCCTGGCGACGGCGCCGCTTCAGGGGCGCATCAGGCGCTCCCTGAGCCGCTCGAGGCGCCGTCTCTCGCTCCCATCGAGCTCACCGGCGAGGGCCTCGTCGACCCGCGGCAAAGCGTCCATTCCGTAGATGCGACGGACCGCCCTCATCGCCGCAGGTGCGGTCGATGTGCGCCGTGCGAGGTCGACCAGGTCGTCCAGCATTCGACGATCCAAGACGCACTCGGGATCTGCATCGAAGGCGGCGTTGTACTCGGCGATGGCATCGGTGGCCCACCCCCTCGCCATGAACTCGCGGGCGAAGAGCAGACGCGGTCGGGGGTCGCTGCGGTTCTCCGAAGCGTAGTGCGCAACGAGGCGACGGTCGCCTCGCGAAAGCGCTTCCCCGGCCGAGACCCTGGGCCAGATGGTGTCGAGGGGTTCCGGTAGATCGCCCCCGAGGAGGTCGGTCCGGAGCGGCGGCTCGGGGATGACGTTGTCTGCGAGGACGGGTGGAGGAGGCGTCTCCTCGGAGGGCTCGAGCGCCGGCGAGGGGGTCGGAAGGGCCTCTTCTGCCCGTTGTGACGGCGCGGGCGAGGCCGGCCTCGAACCATCGCTCTCCCTCCCGATGTCGCTCACCCGGACCACTCCGACGCTGACCGCCGCGATGACGATCGTCGCCAGAACGATCACGAGAGTCGTGCGGGTCTTCTTGATGGGGGCCGGCGTGGGCGTCGCAGCGGCTGCGGGGCTCGAGGGCATCGCCGGAGGCGCAACGGAGAGCTTCGCGCCGGTGGCATCGATCGCGGTCCGCATCAGCGCGGCGGTCGCGTATCGCTCCGTCCGTAGCCTTCGGGTGGCTCGGGCGATGATGGGCGCGAGGTCTTCGGGCGGCGGCGGGCCGCCTTTGCCCATCGGGTGGCCCGTGAGCATGTAATGCAGCAGCGTGCCGACGCTGTAGATGTCGCTGCGCCCGTCCACCTTGTCGCCGACGAGAACCTCGGGCGCCAGGTACCGCCCCGGGCTCGGGCCGGAGCCTTTGCCGGTGGGGCCGGTCTTGTCTGTGTCGCGCACCTCACGGAGCGTCGCCGCCACGCCGGTACCCATGACGCGTACGTCGTCTTCGCCGACGACGAGGATGTTCGAGGGGGTGAGATCCAGATGCAGGATGTTGACGGCTTCGAGCAACTCGAGGGCTCGGAGGATGCGGCGCGCGATGGTGACCGCGCGGTCGCGTTGCAGCGGCACCCGGTCGACGATTCGATCGAGGGGCTCTCCCTCGACGTAGGGCATCTCGAGGTACGGTACGCCGTGACAAACGCCCTGAGCCGTCACCGGGAGGAGTCGCGGGTGGTCGAGGCCGAGGAGGGCCTTGGCCCGTGCCTCGAAGAGCGCCGCCGCCTCGGGAGACTGCCCAGCGTCGATGGGCAGCACGGCCACGACCACCGGCGTCCCGTCCTTCGCGGCCTTGTACGTGGGCGCGAGCCCATTCCACGGCATCGGTTCGATGATGCCGTAGAGGCCCGCAAACATCTGGGCAACGGTCGCCACATCCGGCCGGGACATGGGTCGAAGTCTAAGGCACGACGGTGCGCTCGGCCCAACAATGCGCCCGCTTCACAGCCTCGCTGTACTAATCGCGTCGCAGCGTGCCTGCTCGGCCATCGGATACCGTGCTTGGCCACAATTGCGGACGTTCGCCCGAAATCATACGACCCCTCAGATCCCCGCGGTGAACGTCGCGTCGGCCATGAAACGCGAAACGTGGTGTTCCTCGTCTCCGAAGAGCGCATTGAGCACGCCGAGTCGCTTGAAGAAGAGCCCGATGTCGTGCTCGTCGGTGATGCCGACTCCGCCGTGCAGTTGCAGCGCCTGTTGGGCGACGCGCTTGCCGCCCGAGCCGAGGTGCGCCTTGGCGGCGCTGATGTCCGGGCACCTCACCGCCGGGTCCGGCTCGTCGGCTCGGATGGCGGCGAGCACGTTCATGGCCACGCACTGCTGTTGGTCGACGAACATGTCGACGGCGCGGTGTTGGAGAGCCTGAAAGGTCCCGATGGGCGCGCCAAACTGCTCGCGCTCCTTCAAATATTCGGTGGTCATCTCCAGGAGCATCGTCACGACCCCGAGCCCCTCGGCGCAGGCGGCGGCGGCTCCGTAGTCCATGGTCCGGCCGAGCACGGTGGCGGCGTCTTCAGCGCCCCCGAGTCGTGCGTCCGCGGACACAAAGACATCGACGAGGCGCAGGTTGGCGCCGCGACGACCGTCCATCATCTGTACCGCCGTCGTCGCCAGACCTTCGGCGCCAGCGTCGACGACGAAGAGGCCGAGGCCATCGTCGGTCGAGGCCGAGACGACCACGTGATCAGCCGCGTGGCCGTTGAGGACGAAGACCTTCTCTCCATCGATTCGGTAACCCCGAGCCTGTCCGTCGGGACCGGCCGCCGGGGTGGCGTGACATTCGACTCGCGTCACGTCGTGGCGGCCGCCTCGTTCGGCATAGGCCAGGGCCAGCGAGGTCTTGCCCTCGATCATCGGAGTCAAGAAGCGTGCGTGTTGTTCGGTGCTGCCGCCCCGCAGGATGGTGAGGCCGGCGAGGACCACGGACGCGAGGTAGGGCTCCGGGACGAGCGTCGTGCCGAACCGCTCGAGGATTACGGCGACGTCGACGAAGGAACCGCCGAAACCGCCGACGCTCTCCGGAAAGGGCACCGAGAGCCAGCCGAGTTCGCCCATCTGCTTCCAGGTCAGAGGGTCCCACCCCCGCGGGTCGTCGCGCAGGCGGCGGGCCCGGCTCACCGGCGAGGTTTGTTTGACGAACGACGCGACGGTGTCCCGGAGCATCGCTTGGTCTTCGTTCAATTCGAAGTTCATCTCTATGACCTCGGCCCGGTTGGAAGCCCCAGGATGTATTTCGCAATGACGTTCTTCTGGATTTCGTTCGAGCCGCCGTAGATCGTCGTCGCCCGGGCGTAGCAAAAGCGTGAGGCGATCCATTGCTCCTGGGGCGTGACCACGCCGTCCTCGTTGAACCAGCTGAGCTGGTCGTGGCCCATGACCTCCATGCCCAGTTCGAGCACGTCTTGGTGGATGTGGGATCCGACGATCTTCAAAATGGAGGATTCGGGGCCCGGGGCGTGGCCGAGCTGAGCGCCTGCGAGGGCGCGATAGTTGGAGAGCTCGAGGCACCGTAGGCGTATCTCGAGCCGCGCGATTTTGGCCCGATACCCGGGGTGCTCGAGGAGGGGCTGGCCGTCGACGAGTTGCTCGGCGGCGATACGCTTGACCCGATGCAATGCTCGCCGCGACTGGCCGACGGCGGCGATGAGCGTGCGCTCGTGACCGAGCAGAGCCTTCGCGAGGGTCCAACCTCCATTGAGGGGCCCAACCAGGTTTTCCTTCGGCACCACGACGTTGTCGAAGTAGGTATCGGCAAACGCCAAGGTATGCCCGAGGTTGAGCATGGGCTTCGCCTCGACACCCTCGGACTTCATGTCGATCAGCAAGAAGCTGATGCCCGCCTGCTTCTTGCCTTCGGTGCTCGTACGGACGAGGCAGAAGATCCAGTCGGCGTATTGGGCGTGGGTGGT
>JAFDCW010000427.1 GCA_019312705.1 Deltaproteobacteria bacterium | reverse complement strand
TACTGAATGCGGCAGAGATAGCGGTCCGACTCGCCGGTGCCGCGGAGCATGCCCCGAGCGCCGGTGCGATCGATGACGACATCGATGGCGCTGGTCTGATCCACGGTCAGCAATACGTCGCTGTAGCGACCCCAGGTCCGGCGAATCTGTCCAACCAGCCCCTCGGATGAAACGACCGGCATGCCCGCTCGAAGCAGGTCGCGCTCGCCGCGGTCGATGCGCACCCGAACGACGCGAAAGTGAGGCGACACCTCTTTTCCGATCACCGCGGCGGTCATCGTCTCCCCGGGGAGTTCGTCGCGTAGCGAAAGCAGCGAGCGCATGCGTTCGTTCTCTCGGGCTTCGTGACCCAGCTCCCGGACCTGCTGCCGGAGGCGCGCGTTCTGGTGGGTCAGCTCTTCATTGTCGGTCTTGACGTCGACGAGCCAGACGTACTTTTCGACAATGGCGGACACCCCACCGGCGGCTTCGGTGGCGGCGTATTGGATCGGCGCGCTCACCTGGAGCACGACGCGGTCCAACCACGAGGTCCGAGACGGATCCGTCAGGTTGGCCTTCAGGAAAAAGAAGGGGATCGCGAGAAGAGCCGCGACCAGGGCCGCATCACGGAATCGGCGGAAGAAATTCACGACGGATTCGGACGATCGGGGCGGGGCCCACGACCTCTACGAGATCGTGACTTCCTTGAGGAGGTCGAGGTGGTCGAGGGTCTTGCCCGAGCCGATGACCACAGCGCTTATGGGGTCATCCGATACCATCACCGGAAGCCCCGTTTCTTCCCTCAGAAGCACGTCGAGGTCGGCGAGCAGCGCTCCCCCACCGGTGAGCACGACGCCCTTGTCCACGATGTCCGCGGAGAGCTCCGGCGGTGTTCGCTCGAGGGCGGTCATGACGGCTTCGACGATGGCGTTGATGGGCTCGCTCAAGGCGTCGCGGATTTCGTCCCCGTTGACCACCACGGTCTTGGGTACACCGGCGACCAAGTCACGGCCCTTTACCTCCATCGTGTGCACCTGGTCGCCCGGGTGGGCGTTGCCGACGGTGCACTTGACCCGCTCGGCGGTCTGTTCGCCGATGAGCAGGTTATATTTTCGTTTCATGTAGGCGACGATCGCCTCGTCCATCTTGTCGCCACCAACGCGCACCGACTGCGAGTAGACGATGCCGGCGAGGGAGATGACCGCGACCTCGGTCGTGCCGCCGCCGATGTCGACGATCATGTTGCCGCTCGGCTCGGTGATCGGCAGGCCCGCGCCGATGGCGGCGGCCATGGGCTCCTCGATCAGGAAGACCTCCCGAGCACCGGCGCTCTCGGCGCTCTCTTTGACGGCGCGCTTCTCGACCTCGGTGATGCCGAAGGGCACGCAGATGATGATCCTCGGTTTGACCAGGGTGCGGCGGTTGTGGGCGCGCTGAATGAAGTAGCGCAGCATCGCCTCAGTGATCTCGAAGTCGGCGATGACGCCGTCCCGGAGGGGGCGCACGGCGTGGATGTTGCCCGGAGTCCGCCCGAGCATCTCTTTGGCCTCTTTGCCGACCGCGAGGACCTTCTTGCCGCCCCGGCCATCGCGCTGAACCGCCACGACGGAGGGCTCGCAGGAGACGATCCCCTTGCCCTTGGCATAGATCAGGGTCGTCGCGGTCCCGAGGTCGATTGCGAGATCATTCGAGAACAGGCCGTAAAGCCAATCGAACAACATGGTGGACGAAAACCCTTCCGCGGCGGCGTCGATGCCGCCCCTCCGTAGCGCCGCGAAGCAATGCTAACCACCCGAAATTACGACAGGAAACCAATACCTGCGCTCTCTCGAGTCCTTAGGGTTAACAGATCACCCATAGCCGATCAAGGCGAGGACCCCCCTCCGGAGGGCTCCTGGGGGCTGATAGGCGACATGAAACCAATCGAGGCTGACGTTGCAAGGCCCCGAATCGCTGCCGCCCCCCCCCTCATCGGCGGACCCTCCAACCCGCCCTCAGCGGCGGAGAATCAGCGAGATATTGTCCTTGGGCATCGCCACGCGTTCCTCCAAGACGAGACCGTGCTTCGCGGCCACCTCCTTCACGTCGAGGACGTCGCGGAGCCCCCACTCCGGATTTCGGAGTCGAAGCGCTTCGTCGAACGCTTGGTCGCCGGCGCCCACATAAGCCCCACCGTCGCGGTAGGCGCCGTACATGTAGAGCACGCCGTCCGAGACCAAGCTTCGTGCGGCGACCGCCATCAACGCCTCGGTCGCGGCCCAGGGGGCGGCATGGACCATGTTGATGCAGACGACCGCCTCATATGACCGCTCGGGCCACGTCGCGTCGAAGACATCGAGGCGCTTAGCTGGAAGCAGGTTCTCCGCACCTTCGGTCGCCCTCCATGCATCGATGCTGCCGAGGGCTTCCGGATCGTAATCGGTCGGCTGCCAGAGCACGTCGGGGAGGTTCGTCGCGAGATAGACGCCGTGAACCCCCGAGCCGCTCGCTATCTCGAGGACGCGCCGCGGCGAAGCATCGGGAAGCCGCGTCTTCCGGAGCACTGCGAGGATCGGCTCACTGTTGTTTCGAGCCGGTTGGCAATCGAGTCGCCCATCAACCATCCGGGCGGTCGCGGTTCCAACGTGGGGCCGCGGTGCGGGTGGTTCTTGTGCCATGGAGACCACGCTATCAGGAATTGCGCATTGTTGAGAATCCGGCCACGTGGTGTCGATCTCCACGAAAATGAACTCTGCGATGAAGGGCAGCAGCCCGGTATATTGGGTCCCATGCTCAGACCGTCACTCGCCTTCGTACTTCTCATGACCGCAGCGTCGTGCTCTGGCGATGACAGCGGGACCCCGAACGACGCGGGCGCGGACAGCGCCCTCGACGCCATGGCCCAAGACTCCGCCACTGACGCCGCCACCGACGCCGCCACCGACGCCGCCACCGACGCCGGCGCGATGGACGCGGCGCCGGACACGGCCACCGACTCCGGGCGGGACGCCGCGATGGACGCAGGGCCCGATGCCGGCGTCGTCACCTCACCCTTCTACCCACGGTTGGTCGTCGTCAACACCACCGACGACACGGTCGAGATCTGGAACAACGCAGACACCATCTCGGCCAACACCCCGGCGGACATCACCCTCGGAAGCCTGGGCGCGGAGCCGGCCCTGGTCGCCTACCAAAGGACCACGGGCAGGTTCTTCGTATTGCTGCAATCAACCGGCACCAACTCGATCCTGATCTACGACGACTTCGGTGCGCTCACCTCCGCGGCCAGCCCCAGCGATACCGTTCCGATCTCGGCGTATGCGGGGACGCCGCCCGGCGCCTTCTTGGTAGACATGGAGGTCGATCCTTCGGGTGACCTTTGGTTCGTCGACGGGCGCATCTTCCGCTTTGCCAACGCCGCCACCATGGGCAGCACATCTTCGGTGGCGGCGCTTTTCACGCACCCCTTTGGACAGATCTACGCCTTCGCCTACAGCGCGGCGGGGGACGTGCTCTTCGCCGGGCAAAGCAGCGGGGCCGGCGTCATCGGCTGGTCTGGCGCCTCGGCCAAGAGCGGCGTCATCGCTGGGGCCGACTTCACCGTCTTTGGTGAGGGGCCGTTCAGCTGGCTCGACGTCGCAGGGGATCGGCTCTACGCCGCGAACACTGTGGCGACGTCCGAAGAGGGCTACGTCAACATCTGGAACGGGGCATCGAGCTTGAGCGCGGCTACGCCGCCCGACGCGAAACTCACAGCAACGTCCGGCTTGGGTCCCGTCAACCATCTCGACGTCGAAGGCGACACGTTGATCGCTACGATGACCGACGATCGAGTCGCCGTGTACACCACCGCGAGTGCCATCTCCGGGGAGCTATCCCCCACCCAAGAGGCCTCGAACGCCGCCGTCGACAACGCTCAGAGAGCCCAGCGGGACGCGTCCGACCGCCTCTACGTCATGGACTTCGGCGGCGTCTCCATCTTCGCCGGCGCCACCACCGGCCCGGCGTTCGTCACCAAGCTCACGGTCACCACCTCCGTCGACTTCATGATCGTGCAGTAGCTGACGAGGCCGACCTGCAGGACGCGGTGGCGGCCCTCAGAGCTGGTCGAGGACTTTGGCCTTGGCGGCCTCGAACTCATCGTCGTCGATGAGGCCCTCTTGGTGCGCGTTGACGAGGTCCCTCAGCTTGTCCTGCACGCTCGACGCGCCCTGGTGGGCGGCGTTGCGCTCTTGCTTCTTCTGCCGGTAGACCCGGTCGAACATCGAAGAAAGCTCGGACGGCGGTACACCGCGTCCCATGCGGAAGTAGTAGTGCGCAACCTCGCCGACGGCCCAGGTCATCGCGTACGCCATCGGCACGGTGACCAGCCAACCGACAAACGGGATCAGCTTCGCCGCCGACATGAGGGCGCCCTGCGTCACGAGGCTCGCGCCGAAGGTGCTGAGGATCTCCACGACGGCTTTCTTGTCGAGGCGATGGCCATAGATGCGGCCGATGCTCTGAACCATTCCGATCTGAATCGGAGCGATCAGCACCATGTCCACGAAGGGCAGCGGCTGGATGCTCACCGCGCTCGCGGCGATGGCTGAGACCTGCAAGACCTCGTGCACCGCGATGGCCTTTTCGACCTCGTCGACCTCGCTCCAGTCGCCGGACAGGACTCGGTCAAAGGTCGCACCATGGGTTGGATTCGTCATTTCTCTTTGCTTCCCCTGTGAAAGGACCGTTACGCAAAACGAACGCATGATCCGGGCCATCCGCGATCACGCGGCTTTCTTCGATTCTGGGCGCCCCCGTGAGCAGCGCTTGAACATCCCGAGTACACGCTGTGCTCAGAGCGCCGTCCCTTGCGATAGAGTCCCGTCCCACAGAAGGGGGGGGCTTCGATGCCACCATTCACGCCGACAACAGGCCAGATAGGCCGCTGGGCAGACTGGGTCGACAACCAGGACACGGGCTGCCGCCTGTTCACGCCAGGCAATCGCCATGAGCTCGTGGCAATTCTGAAGAGCGCGACAGACCTGCGTGAGATCTTCCTGAAGCCGACCGGGG
>JAFDCW010000426.1 GCA_019312705.1 Deltaproteobacteria bacterium | reverse complement strand
CCCCCCCTGCCACTGATTCTCCCTCCCGCATCGCCGGCAATGAGCGCGCCGAGCTGCACTTCGAGCTCGCCGAGGCCCACTTCGCCGCGGAGCGCTACGAAGATGCCCTCGTCGAGCTGCAGACCGTTCGGGATGTCACCGGCAGCGACGAGGTGTTGTACAATATGGGCCGCTGCTACGAAGCCATGGGCCGGCCCGCGGCCGCGATGCGGCAATATGAGCGCTTCCTCGCGGCCGATATCCAGGGTTCGCTCCATGAGGACGCCACCGTCCGCCTCGCCAACCTTCGGGAGCAGGTCGCCTCGGCGGAGGACGACGAGGCCGACGGGCCCGGGGTCGGGACCTACATCGGCCTCGCCCTCGGAGGCGCGGGCCTGGCGGTCGGGGCGGTTTTTGGGCTGATGACCCTGGTCGAGGACGGGAACCTCATGGGGGGCTGTGGGGCGACGGGCACCTGCTCGGGAGAGGAACTCAGTGACATCCGCGCTTACCGTACCGTCGCGGACATCGCTTTCATGACCGCGGCCATCGCCGGTACGGCGGGGGTCATCGCGCTCATCCTCTGGGCCAACGAGGGGGACGGCGATGACGGAGTAGAGGGGGCGGACACGGTCCGTGTGACGCCCTACGTGGTCCCGGGCGAGGGAGCCGGGGCCAGCGCGTCGGTGCGATTCTGAGCCTCTCCACCGTCCTTTACAGGATGGGGGCGGAGCCCTAGCTTATAGTCCTCCATGTCGGGCAACATATTGGCGATCGACCAAGGAACCACCGGGTCGACAGTGGTCGTGCTGTCTCCTGAGGGGCGAGTCCTCGGCAAAGCAAACCGCGAATTTCAGCAGCACTACCCCAAGCCGGGGTGGGTCGAGCACGACGTCACGGAGATCTGGGCCAGCATCATCGGCGCCCTCGGTGACGCCCTCGGTGACGCCGACGTTTCTGCGTCGTCCATCGCGGCCATCGGCATCACCAACCAACGCGAGACTACGGTTCTCTGGGACCGGGCGTCGGGAGCTGCGGTTCACCGCGCCATCGTGTGGCAGGATCGGCGAACCGCAGATCGCTGCGCATCCCTTCGCGAGCAAGGCCTCGAAGAGGTTTTCCGGGCGCGCACGGGCCTCGTCCTGGACCCCTACTTCAGTGGAACGAAGATCGAGTGGATCCTCGGGAGTGACGACGAGCTCCGTGCCCGCGCCAACAAGGGTGAACTCGCCTTCGGCACCATCGACTCGTGGCTCGTATCGCGCCTCTCTGGCGGCGCCGTGCACATCACCGATGCGACCAACGCGTCGCGCACGTTGCTCTACGACATCCACGCCGGACGCTGGGACGACGAACTCTGCGCTCATCTCGACGTGCCCCGGGGGGTGCTCCCGGAGGTCCGTGGATCGTCCGAGATCTACGCGAAGACCCTGGGCGTGCCCGGTCTCCCCGACGGTATCCCCATCGCGGGCATCGCCGGCGACCAGCAAGCGGCGCTCTTCGGCCAGACATGCTTCTCCGCCGGCGACGCCAAGTGCACCTACGGCACCGGCGCGTTCATCTTGATGAACACCGGCAAAGAGGCCGTGAAGAGCGAGAGCGGGCTCCTGACCACCATCGCCTGGCGCATCGGAGGAGAGACCGTCTATGCCCTCGAAGGCAGCGCGTTCATCGCCGGTGCAGCCGTTCAGTGGCTCCGGGACGGCCTCGGGCTCATCGAGAACGCCAAGGACATCGAGGCCTTGGCCGCCACTGTGGAGGACAGTGACGGAGTCGTCTTCGTTCCAGCACTCACCGGCCTCGGCGCGCCTCATTGGGACCCCCACGCCCGGGGGAGCATCACCGGGCTGACCCGCGGAACCACCGCGGCTCACCTCGCCCGCGCTACCCTCGAAGGCATCGCTTTTTCGGTCGCGGACCTCAGCCGGGCGATGGTGGCCGATTCCGGCACGTCCCTCGGACGCTTGCGCGTCGATGGCGGCGCGTCGATGAACGCGCTGCTGATGCAGTTTCAGGCGGACCTCCTCGACGTCCCCGTCGACCGTCCGGAGGCCGTAGAGACCACGGCCCTCGGGGCCGGATACCTCGCTGGCCTCGCCGTCGGAATATTCCCCGACCTCTCGGCGGTCATCAAAGCACATCACATCGACGCAACCTTCGAGCCGGCGATGAGCGCCGCGGTGCGCGACGAACACAACCATCGGTGGCAGGACGCAGTCGGGCGTACGCGCTCGCGGGAAGCGACATGAGCAATAGCAGCGGCAAGGGTGAGGTTCGAGAGGTCCCCGTCTCGTGGGAGGCGCTCGAGGACGCTTTCGAAAACAACTCTCCGGAGGTGCACAGCTACCTTCATCTCGACACCGGGGAGGTCATCCGTATCGTCGATGGCATCGCCGACCCAGCAATGCATACGCGGGTGAGTACGGACTCGCAGTACCTGCGCATCGACCCCGTCTCATCGCGCGAGCAGTATCGCTGGATGGAGCGTTTCATCGACTCGGTCGATGAGTCCGTCCTCCGCACCGAGCTCGTTCGCGCCATTGACGGCAAGGGCGCGTTCCGGCGCTTCAAAGACGTGCTGATGAGCTTCCCCGTGGACCGAGAGCGGTGGTTCACCTTCCGCTCCGATCGTCTGCGGGCCTGCATGGAGGCTTGGCTCACCGCCCACGGCATCGACCCGATCGCGCGCCCTTCGTGGCAGGTTCCCTCCGCTGACGAGGTCAAAGAGAACGTGCAGCAACAAGAATCGGTCAATCCTGGTCGCGAATCGCGGGCGGCCATCGCGGATACGCATCGCGCCAAGGCGCACGAGATGGTCGACTTGCTCCCGGCCCGGGAGCTCGACGCAGCTCTTGCCTACCTCGAGTTCCTGAGGGAGCGCAAACGTACGCCCCGAGCCCAGGCCAAAGCGGCGGAGGCCCCCCAGGCCCCCCAGTCCGACGACGACGGTCACGAAAACGGCCACGAAGACAGCGCTGACTCGGCGTCGGGAGCAAAGCCCGACGTGCCGGCGAACTGAAACGCGTCGGCGCCGTTCTGTTGCGTCCCCTACGTCCTCGGCTAGATTGCTTCGGAGTTCGTCCGATGCGAAGCACGTCCTTCTGGTTGGGAACCGTCGTCCTCTCGTTGGTTGCGCACGTTGCGTGGCAATCCGCGGCGGCCGACGCTCCTGTGGTTCGAGGCGGGGCTCGGGCAGATGGCATCGTCGCCATCGTTGGCGGCGCCGCCCCGGGGCCCGGCGTAGATCTCGTGCTCGTCTCCGACGTGGACCTGCGCGCGCGGATCATGCTCAGCGGGCGACTCGACCGCCCCGCCGCCGGTATGCCGGTGCCCCCCGGTTTGATGGCGTCGACCCTCGACCAGATCGTCGGCGAGCTCTTGATCGCCCGAGAGGCAGAGCGGGTTCGTGTCGCGCCGCCGGGGCCAGCGGCCCTCGCCGACGAACGCGCCCGCCTTCAGCAGGAGGCCGGGGGCGTCACGACCCTCGCCGAACTCTTGCGCCGGACCGGGGCGTCGCGTCGCGAGATCGCCGCCATCGCCCGACGGCGGGCCCTCGTCGCGGCTTTTCTCCAAGCAAACCTCGAGGGCACGACGGTCGTCACAGACGCCGAGGTCGAACGGGTCTACGAGACGGGTGAGCATGCCTTCGTCGGCCGTCCCCTCGTCGAGGTGCAGCGTGAGCTGCGCGCCCTGATCGCCCGGCAGGCGATCGATCACGCGGTCCGCCGCTGGGTGAACGTCCTTCGGGCGCGGACCGTCGTGACCCTCCTCGTGCAGTTCGAGGACTAGACTAAGCGGACATCAGGACTGCGACCGCCAGGGTCAGGGCGGTTGCCACCAGCACGCCGGCGGTGATCCCCAGGACCCGGAACCCCCGATCGCCGAGACGATCGGAGAGCCGCATGCCGCCGAAGCATCCCGCCACGAAGAGCGCGAAGGTGGTGGGCACCACGGGCCAGTCGGGGCCTACTAGGAGAAAGACCCCATAATTTACGAGAAGGCCGAGGGACCCCCCGGCGAGCCAGCCAAAAGCGGTCGTCGCGCGACGCCGGCGTTCATTGGGAGTCGTGGCCACGGGCCCTACGCTACCGCCGCGATGTGCCTTGTCGACGCATTTCCGCGGCTTTCCCCCCCCGGGGAGGTCCAAAAGTCCGGACATCCTGGAAATTTTAGGAGATGCTCATGTACCACCAAGCTCATCGGGGTCCCGCGCGTCAGAGACCATGTGCCCACCCTTGGGCTCATCGGGGCTGATTGTGCTAGCTTCCGCCCCCGCTCAGGCGTAACCCCGGCTCGAGGTCTCCGTGTCCGATCAGGAAAACGATAAGGATATCGACGACAACGCCCTCGCGGCGCTCGTCCGACCGTCCGCGGCTCCGCCCGCTGACGAGGAGGCGTCGGCCTCTGATGACAATGATGATGTGCTCGACCTTCGGGCTCTCGCTGCATCGATGGCTCCACCGCCGAGCGATCCCGAAGAGGGTGAAGAGGACGAGCCCGAAGAGGAAGAAGGCGAAGAGGGGGACCACGAGGCGGATGCCTCGTCGGACTCGGACGATCGAGAGGCCGCCGCGGCCGCTTCGGCCAAGAAGTCTTCGACCAAGAAGTCTTCGACCAAGAAGTCTTCGACCAAGAAGTCTTCCGCCAAGACCTCCGGGAGCAAGAAGGGCTCGACCAAGAAGTCTTCGACCAAGAAGTCTTCGAGCGTCGCCGCGAGCTCCGATGATCGCCGTGAGTCGTCGCGTCCTCCGGCTGCTGCCGCTGCCCCGGCGGCCAAGGGCAACGGCATGTGGGTGGGCATTGCCATCGGTGCGGCCGTCGCGGCCGGTGCGTTCTACATGAATCAGGCGGGCGAGCCGCCTCCGGCCGCTGACGTCGCGTCGGGGCCCCCGACGTCCATCGAGGCGCCCGCGGTCGAAGCGCCGGCCGCTCCCACTCCGGTGGCAGAGGCCCCCGCGCCGGCGCCGACCCTGGAGCCCTTGGCCTCGGCGCCCGTCGAGTCCGTCAGCGGCGACCCGGTCGCAGCGCCTGCGGCGCCTG
>JAFDCW010000425.1 GCA_019312705.1 Deltaproteobacteria bacterium | reverse complement strand
CGCTCCGCGGCGGCCAAGGCTTCGGCCGCCGCCTCTTGGGCCTCGGCCGGCGAGTCCGCCGCGAGGGCGACGCGCGCGGCAGCGACCGCCGCCTCCGTACGGGTGAGGTCCGAACCGTCCTCCTCGGCCGCCCCGCGCGCTTCGAGGAGGGCTGCCTTGGCCGCCTGCGCCTCGCCGAGGGCGGCGAGGATGAGGGCCCGTCGGGCGGCGACCACGGTCCGATCCCTCGCCGAGCTCGCCGCCCCGCGCTCTCGCGCTTCGTCGGCGGCCTCTCGGGCGCGCGCGAGACGCCCACCTCGGAGTGCGAGTTCCGCCTCGAGGATCGACGCAAAGGCCGCAGCGGTTCGGTCCGCGGCGCGGTCCGCTGCGGTCCTCGCGTTTTGAACCGCGACCCGGGCCAGGTCATCGTCGCCGGTGAGCACGCCGGCCAGGCCGAGGTTGTACAGAGCGCGGGAGAGGTCCAGGTCCCGGCCGAGGCGGGCCAGGCGCCGGGCCCCTTCCCGGAGCGCGAGGGTCGCCGGGCCGAGGTCTCCAGCGTCGAGGCGCGTGACGCCCAGGTTCAATAGAAACGCGGCCGCGGCGTGGCGCTCCCCGGCGGCCTCGGCGAGTTCGAAAGCCCGGCCGTAGAGCGTCGCCGCCCGGTGAACTTCGCCCCGGCCGAGGGCGACCGACGCCGCTACGGCATGGATGCGCGCCTCGACGTGACGCAGAGAGCCATCCTCACCACCGGTCCCTTCGCTCTGTGCGTCCCGTCCGTCCTGACCGTCTTGTCCATGGTCGCCGTACTGGCCCTGCCCGGCGCCCTCGGCGGCTGCGAGGGCACGGTCGGCGAGCCTGCCGGCCTCCTCGAGGTCGCCGGTGTAAAGAGCGCTGAGGGCAGCGACCTCGGCGGCCCGGGCCTCGCCGGCCCCGTGGCCCGAGTTCGCCGCATCGTCCGCCGCGGCGAGGGCCAGGGTGAGGGCGCCCCCGGGGTCGCCGCCGTCGAAGACGAGGCGGGCCGCGGTCGCCCGCGCGGCGTATTGCAGGGCAGGGTCGCCTGCCCCAGGAATCGCGGCGAGGGCGTCGGTCGCTTCCCCGCGGCGACCCGAGAGCCGGAGGAGCTCGGCGCGCAGACACGACGCCGCGGGAGAAGCGTCCCCTTCGAGGGCACTCAGAGCTTCCCCGTACCGGCCCCGGGCCCGAAGCGCGTCCGAGAGTGCGAAGGCGAGGCCCGCCGGCTGCTCGTCGAAGAGGGCCTCCGCGAGGCGGACGAGACCGATCGCGCCCTCGGCATCTCCCCCCCGACGCCGTTCGCCGATCGCCTGAAGCAGAGCGGTCGCGGCCGCTTCGGAGTCCCCGGCCGACGAGAGCGAGAACGCCCGGGCCGTCACGCCCCTGGCCCGGGCCGCGAGCTCCGTCGAAATTGCCCGCCGGCGCTTCGGCGGCATGCCGCTGTGAATTGCGACGACCAGGTCCCGACGCAACCGGGGCCACCCATCGGGGCCGAAGCTGAGCGCCCCCTCGGTCGCGAGGGCCGCGAGGCCACGGGCCGCGTCGATGCCGAGGAGGTCCGTGAGCACCTCACCGGAGACGGTTCCGCCGGCCACCGCGAGGTACTCTGCCGCCGCCAGGCCCCGGGCCGGCAAGTCTCCGGCGCCGTAGCCGCCCTCGCCCCCGGCGCGCAGTGCCTCGGGCCGCGTGATGTCCCGGTCGTCGAGGATCGCCCCGGCGAGCAAACGGCAAAGACGCCCCGGCAGGCCTCCGCTCGCTTCGAGGGCCGCGTCGACGAGGCTCGCCCCCGGGGCGCGGCCCCCGAGCTTGGCGAGCAGCTCCTTCACGCCGGCGGCGTCGAGGGCGCCGAGGGCCAGGTCGTAGTCCACCCCTTCCAGGGCCGAGGAGCGCTCGAGGACGACCATGAGCTCATGGCCATCGAGTTCGGCAGCGGTGATGAGGGCCCGCGCGTCGTCGAGGGCGGCGTGGTCCGCCTCTTCGACGAGCAGCACCGCGTCGTGCCCCGGCGCCTCTGGCAATACCGCCGAGGTGCGCAGGAAGGTCGGTACAGCGGCGCCGGCTTCCGCGCGCTGGCGTTGCACGCCGCGCACGGCCTCCTCGACGAGGCGGGTACGCCCGGCCCCCGTCGGTCCGCGTACGACGGCGACGCCCGGCCCACCGAAGGCGGCCTCGAGGGCGCTCACCTCGGGGCCTCTGCCAACGAGGGCGAGGGCGGATACGGCCATCGCCCGTTCGGCGTTCGTCGGCGCCGCCGAGAGCTCCGCGAGAACGTCCTCGGGCGTTTCGGCCACGCGCCCACCGAACTCCCTCTGTATCGACGAGAGCCGAGCGACGACGTCGCGGGCGCTCGCCGGTCGCCTGGTGGGTTCGGTATCGAGCAACGCCTCGATCAGACGCCGAAGAGCCGCCGGGACCGAAGCCGGCAGGGTAGCCGGGTCGCGGGGGCTCGCGGTCGCTCGGGCCCAGAGCTCGGCGATCGACGCTGACCGGGTATCGGCCAGGGAGCTCTTGCCGCCGAGCAGCTGGTGCAGCGTCGCCCCCAGGGCGTAGAGGTCGACGGCGGTCGACCGTTGCCCTTGCCAAGCTTCCGGGGCGAGATAGGCGGGGGTGCCCGCGGCGCTCGGCGCCATTCCCGGAGGACGAGAGAGACCGAGATCGATGAGGATCGACCGCATCGGGTCTTCGCCCACGACGATATTTGCGGGTTTGACGTCGCCGTGCACGAGGCCAGCCCGATGAATGGCCCCGAGGGCTCGGCCGACGGCGACTCCGACGCCGAGCGCCCAAGGCACGCGCTCATCCTCGGGCAGCCGCCGAACGGCCGCAGATGCGGGCAGCCCAGGGGCAAACGCCTCGACGAGAGCGGCCCCCCCCGGCGGGAGCCCGAACGGAGCCGGCGCGCCCCGGGGGAGCGTCACGAGCTCGTAGACCGGGGCCAGGTTCGGGTGAGCTACCACCGTGAGCAGGTCGCATTCCCAGGACAGGCGTGCCGCCTCGGCCCTCGGCACGATCTTCAGCGCCCGGAGCGCTCCCTCGGCGCCCTCGTCGCGGACGAGGATGACCCGACCGCTCGCGCCCCGGCCGAGGTCGCGGACGAAGGCGTAGCGCCCAGCGAGCAGGGGACCTGCCAACTTGGTTGACTCACCGTCGCCGCGAGACTGCCGAGAGCCCTTGGATACGGTCTTTCCGGGGGGCTTCTTGGCCATGGCGCCAGGGTAGCACCACCGTCAACGATGTTGGCTGACTCAATCTGCGGGCGCGTCGGCGCCTTCGCCGGCGAAGAGATAGAGCAGGGCCATGCGCACCGCCAAACCCGCCTCGACCTGGTTGAGCACCAAGCTGCGCGGGGAGTCGGCCACCTCGGGGGAGATTTCGACGCCTCGATTCATCGGCCCCGGATGCATGACCAGGCAATCGGGGTCTGCCAGGGAAAGCACCGCGTCGTTGATGCCGAAGGTGCGGCTGTACTCGCGCACACTGGGCAAGAGCGAGCCGGCGAGGCGCTCGTGCTGAATGCGCAACGCCATGATGACGTCGACGCCGGCGATGCCCGCCGCGAGGTCCTCGAAGACCTCGACGTCGTACGCAGAGGAGTCCGCAGGCAAGAGAGTACGCGGCGCGACGAAACGAACCTTCGCTCCCAACTTCGTGAGCAGCAGCGCGTTCGAGCGCGCCACTCGGGACCGCGCGATGTCCCCGCAGATGGCCACCGTGAGCCCATCGATTCGCCCCCTCGCGCGCCGCAACGTGAAGGCGTCGAGCAGCGCCTGGGTGGGATGGGCGTGGGTGCCATCGCCGGCGTTGATCACGCTGAAGGCAACCCGGGACGCGATGTACTGGGGCGCCCCGGAGGCGCCGTGACGCACGACGACGATGTCGGGGTGCATCGCCTCGAGGGTCTTGACCGTGTCGTAGAGGGACTCGCCCTTCTTCACCGAAGAAGACGCGACGCTCATGTTGATCACGTCGGCGCTCATGCGCTTGCCGGCGAGTTCGAATGACGTGCGTGTACGGGTCGAGTTCTCGTAAAACAGGTTGATGACGGTCTTGCCCCGGAGGGTCGGGACCTTCTTGACCGGGCGCTTGGCCACCTCGAAGAACGCTTCGGCGGTATCGAGGATGCCGACGGCCTCATCGGCAGAGATATCGTCGATGGTGAGCAGATGGTTCATGACTCGCCCTTCCCCAATCCCATGACCACCGAGCCCGATCCCTCGGCGTCGACCTCGGCAGAGATGAGCGCCCCGGCCGGCGCCTCGACCGAGACCCCGACAAAATCGGCAGACACGGGCAACTCCCGACCGCCGCGGTCACAGAGCACCGCCAGCCAGACGCGCTTTGGCCGCCCATAGTCGAGCAGGCACTCGATCGCCGCCCGGATGGTGCGCCCGGTCTGAAGCACGTCATCGACGATGACCACGTGGTGCCCGGCGATCGTGAAAGGAATGTCGCTCGGCCCGATCTTCGGGTCCGGCAGCGCCGTCGCCGCGTCGTCGCGGTAGAGCGAGATATCGACACTGCCGACGGGCACGCGTCGCCCTTCGGCGTGCTCGATCGCCTTGGCGAGGCGCTCTGCCACGGGCACCCCACCTCGGCGAACGCCGACTAGGGCGAGGTTTTCCGCCCCGCGCGTGCGCTCGACGAGCTCGGACGCGATGCGCCGAATCGCGCGCTCGACTGCGGCCCCATCGAGGAGGACCTCTTCCGGGCCATCGTTGTTGGCATCAGTCTTGGTCATCTTCGGCGGATGATAGACGGCACCGGGAAAGTTGGAAGGGGAAGTCGCCGAGGGGACGCCCGGCGCCCTCCCCTCGAGCACTGGTTCAGAAATCCGCGAGGCGCCCCTTCACCGGGATGGCAAAGCGCCCGGGCCCGATGAGGGCCGCCGCGATGGCGCCGGCGAGGTAGAGCACGTTCAGCTCGAGGGCGTATTGCCCGTGATCGCCAAGCGCGAAGAGCTCGGCGCTGTGGGCCATATAGACCGCGACTACCATCGTCGACGCGATGAGAAACGCCGAGATGCGCGGCACGACC
>JAFDCW010000424.1 GCA_019312705.1 Deltaproteobacteria bacterium | reverse complement strand
ACCCCCGGCGACCCGCGGAACGGCATCGCCCTCGGCGACGTGAGCGACAAGATCAAGATCGACATCGCCTACGGCGGCAGCTGCACCGGCGGCAAGAAGAGCGACATGGACATGTACGCGGCGGTGCTGCGCGAGGCCGACACCCGGGGCCTCCGGGTCGCCGACGGAGTGCAGTGCTTCATCCAGTTCGGCAGCCAGCACATCCGTGAGTACGCGGAGCAGCAGGGCTACATCGCGCTCTTCGAGAAGGTGGGCGTCGAGGTCATCAACCCCAGCTGCGGGGCGTGCATCAACGCCGGCCCGGGCAAGTCCGCGGACGAGAACCAAGTCACGGTGAGCGCCCAGAACCGAAACTTCCCGGGGCGCAGCGGGCCGGGGAACGTCTACCTCGCGAGCCCGCTGACGGTCGTCGCCAGTGCAATCGCGGGGCACATAGTCGCCCCCGATGAGCTCTTTGGCGACCGCACCACCGGCGCCGCAGCCCACGCCTGACGTTGATCTCCTCCGACGACTACCTGATCCGTCAGGTCGTGCAGTTGGTCGACGCGGTCAACGCGATCATCTCTGGCACGCCGGCCGACATACCCGAGGAGGAAATTGCCGAGAGCATCGACGCTGCCTACGGGCAGCTCCTCGGCCAGAACCGCGCCCTGGTCGACATGCTCGACACCGAGAGCGCGGCGAGGCTCGTTGGGGCGACGTTTCAGGTCCGGGCCTACGTCGACGTCCTGCTGACCGACGCGGCCTACCAACGGCACCGGGGAGAGACCCAGAAGTGCGCTGACCTCGCGGTCCGGGCGGAGGCCTTCCTGGGCACGCTCCCCAAGAGCGATGAAGACCGCGACCGGCACGGCCGGGTCGCCGCTTTGCTGACGACTGAGCCCTATCGGTGAGGGGGGGACTGACGACCTCTCGGGCATTCTTGCACCTACTCGCCAACGGCCATTGTCTCCCACATAGGAAGCGGCTCCGGCTCCACATCAAACGCGCAGCGGACCCCGTGGGGATAGAAATGCGCTCCGGGGGTTACCCCAACATCCGTGTACTCGATGACACGTCCCCAGATGTACTCCTCCCCCGGCCGAAGTATTCGGCCATCTGGCATATCGGGAACCGCGGGCCCGATTGGATCGGTCACCGTCTCGGTGTCATAGAACTCCATCCAATCGAAGACCCACTCCCAAGCATTGCCCATGAGACCGTAGTGGCCGTAGATACCCCGGCCTTCCGGGAAGCTGTCGATGGGAATGATGAAGTCGGTACCAACGGCAGTTTGGTCTCGATGGGAGGGGATAGGACCCTCGACCCACAGGGCATGCATTTCCGCGAGTTCCGTGCGATCGATATTGAGCGGGTCGTCCGGTACCCCAGCCCACGGCCAGCGGCGTCCCTCTTCCCCCCGGGCAGCCTTTTCCCACTCTGCGTTGGTCGGCAAACGTCCGCCCAGAAACGAGCAGTACTCGGTCGCGCCCCGGTAGCTGAGGTTGATAGCTGGCAAGAGAGCATGGTCCGGGTCACGCCAATACGCCGCCATCAAGGGCCCGCACTCTCCGTCAGCACATCCGACCGCGGCTTCCGCACGGCACGCCCCCTCGCGAACGCATCGCGCCCAGCACCCGCTAGACGCTTCATAGCGGGCGACGAAGGCCGCACGGGTGAGTACCGCTAGGTGTGCCGGCCCGCCGAAGAACGTACATCGATAATCATCTCGGAAGTCGCAGGCATCCTCGATGTTGGCCCCCACGACGTGCGTGCCCGACGGGACCAGATCTGCGGCCCGGCAATCACAGGGTTCGCCTGGGGCGCAGGGGCCGGCGTCGGGTACGTCGAAGCCGGCGTCTTCGACAGGGGGAGCGCCGTGATCGAGAAAACACCCGACGAGGCTCACCGCACAGGTGACGCCGACCGCTATGGCGTGAAGGCCGCGCATTCTTCCTCCTGTCGGCTCATGGGCACGTGGCCCCACTGGTAAAGGAAGGTGGCCGCGAGGCAGCGGGCGCGCTCGCATTGCACGGCCGAAAGGGTCACCTCAGACGGGTCCTCGTACTCGGGCCCGGAAGTCCGCATGAGATTGGTCGACTCCAGGTCGCCCTGGCAGACCCGATCTCCCTCGTGGTCGAGGCCCAGAAAGTGTCCTATCTCATGGGCGAGCACCCACCTTCGGCCTTCGAGACCCGCGCGACCATCGATCATGATCAGGTCATCGGCGCTGCCGCGCGGATACGGGTTGCACGTTGGGTTGCCGCTGCCGCATGTCGCACCAGCAAGACCTCCAAATATCTCGGTACGAATAGTCCCGCCTACGTATACCGGAATGGCCTGCATCGAAGAGTCGACGGGTGGACCAGTCAGCCCCCCTGGGAAGTAGTTCGCGAGCGGCTCTTGACGGCGGTTGCAAGGATTCGTCGTCATCACCGTGAGCCGTCGCTCGAGTTCATCCCCCTGCGCGATGAGCTCAATCTTCTCGAGGTGAAACTGGATCCCGCATTGGTACCAATAGCCGTCCACGGCGTTTTCCGAAAAACGGCGGTTCAGTGCGATGTGGGCCAGCGATCTCGACTCGCGTCCGTCGTCCGTTCGAATGGCCGAGACCTGAGTGGCGCCACCGGGATCCACGAACTGACGCAGCGATTCCTCGAGGACCTCGGAGCTTCCTCCAAAGGACAGGACGGATCCGTTCGGATCCGTGAAAGCCACGACATGCATCGGCAGGACGAGGACATCGGGGTCGAGTGCGTAGCGAACACGAGCGACCTCGCTGACGTCGAAACCGAGCGGAGGCGGGATGCTACCCGCCGGTGGAGTTGCGGTCCTTCCTTGGACGGTCTCCAGGACGAACTCCACCGGGCTCCCTCCAAATGGCAGGCTTGCCGCTCCCACCACGAAGGGCCAGTTGCGCACGAGATCCACGGCAATGGTGCCGTCGTCCGCGGGCTTCCTCGACTCCACCTCCAACCAAGCGAGTTGGGTCGTCGGTCCGCGCGTGAACGCCTGGCTCGTGACCCGCACGCCGTCCGGTTCGTAAAACTGCTCCTCCGAGTGAAAAGCAGGGTCACTCGGGGCGATGCGCTCGATTGACATCAAGCTGAGCCTCAGCGGCGCTCGCCCCATGATCAGGGGATTCTCAGTCCGCGTGATGAAGAGCGGCGACGCGTCCGGGTCGACGGGGCCGGCGACGGAATCGGTTGGCGGAGTGAACCCGGGCGGAGGAGGCGGAGGGATACACCCGACGGTCGCAACCGCCGCAAGAAGGCTCAGAAGGAGACAGACAGACAGACGCATCAGGAGCACCCCCGAGACCAACTGTACCATCCATCACACTTCTTCGATCTCCGCGCATTGACCCGTGAGAGTTCCCGGCCGACCTAGGGCCGGGCGAAGATGCCCGGCCCGGCACACGCTGGCACGGACGCTTCGGCGAGATCCCCCAGGTTTCATAGGCTCACCCGTTGGCACCAAACCTGCTGGGCACCCTTTTGTCCTCTTAGACGAAAGGTCCTCCCATGCGCCGCAATACCAGCCTATTCGCCCTCCTGACCTTGGCCCTCGCCATGACCGGGGGCTGCGCCTCAGTAGGCGACGAGTCCAGCCGCGGGCCCGGGGGGCCGGTCAGCGAAGTAGGCACCGGGGGGGGCTCCTACGCCGGCGACGGTGACGGCACCGGCGCCGCGAGTAGCGGCTCGGCGGGCTCGGCAGGCTCGGAAGGCACCGGCACGGCCCCGGCGGCGGTCCCCGCCGAGGAGTGCGGCGAAGGCTGCACCGGCATCGAAGAGGTCCCCGCCGGCCAACTCACCGCAGGCGAGTGGCGCGACCTCGACGACTGGGAGCTCTGGCTTTCCCTCGCCAGCAGCGAGGAATGGGGCGGCATGCAGGCTCACTGGGGCTACGAGACGACGCTCCGGGTGCCCGTCCGGGTGAGCAACGCCGGCGCCAACGTCATCGACGCCGCGGTCGAGCTCCGGGACGCCTCGGGGGCCGCGGTCTTCTCGGCGCGCACCGACAGCCAGGGCCGGGCCGAGCTCTTCGCCTCGCTCTTCGCCGAAAACACGGGGCCGTACTCGGTCGTCGTCACCGCGGGCACCGCGACGGCGACGGTCACCGACGTGGACCCGGCCATCTTCCGTGAAATCCCCGTCGAACTCGCCGGCGCCCCGGCCGCGGGCACCCCGAACCTCGACCTGATGTTCGTCGTCGATACGACCGGCTCGATGGGCGACGAGCTCTGGTACATCCAGGCCGAGCTCGAAGACGTCATCGCCCGGGCCCGGGAAGAAGCCGCCCAGAACTTCGACCTGCGCCTCTCGATGAACTTCTACCGCGACGACGGCGACGCCTACGTCGTGCGCTCACAGCCCTTCGCCGACGACACCGCCCCAGGCCTCGCGGCCCTCGCGGCGGAGAGCGCCAACGGCGGCGGCGACTTCCCCGAGGCCGTCGACCAGGCCCTCGCCGACGCCATCAACGACCACACCTGGTCCGAGCACGCGACCGCGCGGCTGCTCTTCCTCGTCCTCGACGCCCCGCCCCACAACGACCAGGCGATGATGGCCCGCCTCCGCGACGCCAACCGCGCCGCCGCAGCCCACGGCGTCAAGATCATCCCCGTCGCCGGGAGCGGGATCGACAAGGAGACCGAGTTCCTGATGCGTTTCCTCGCCGTCACCACCGGCGGCACCTACACCTTCCTGACCAACCACAGCGGCATCGGCGGCGACCACATCGAGCCGAGCATCGGCCTCTTCAAGGTGTGGCTCCTGAACGACCTCTTGGTGGAAATCATCAGCGACGAGATCAGCCCGAGCACCGCCGACTGAGCACGGACACCGACACGGACCCGGACCCGATTCGGGTCTGGAGGGCGAGGGCGAGTCGAGACGCTGCGACGGAGTCGAGACGTCTCGACTCGGGGACCTGAGGCAGAGTCGCCATGTTCAAAACCAAGGCCTTGCTCGATTTCCTCGGACCACGAGTTAGTTGAACACTGACTGTTCGAGGAACTAGGGCACAGTCAAGTCACCTGTACGCCGACG
>JAFDCW010000423.1 GCA_019312705.1 Deltaproteobacteria bacterium | reverse complement strand
GGGGCACCTTCATCGAAAACGTGCCCTTCGTCGGCGAAGACATCCCCCTCGAGAGGCGCCTTGCCCAGGGGTGGGATGGGCGCCTCTACAGCGATCTGACCAGACTCGACGAGGGGGATCTGCTCGTTCCCAACGACACATTCTACCTGCGCACCTTCTACCCCGACCTCCTCGTACCCCCCGCCCCCTGGGGCATCTCCGTGACGGGCCTCGTCGAGACCGAAGAGACCATCACTGTCGATGCCCTCCTGCCCCTGGTCCGAGACCAAGGCACCCACGTCCTCGAGTGTTCGGGCAATGGCCGGCGGGGCGGCTTCGGCCTCATGAGTGCAGCCTCCTGGGCCGGCATTGATGTGATGACCGTCCTCGACATGGTGCGCGTTCGTCCCGAAGCGACCCGCGTATTGATCCGGGGCTTCGACGAACATTCGGTGCCGTCGGTCGGCGGCCACTCGACCCCCGGCGCCGCCTGGGTCTTCACCTTCGAAGAGCTCGCCGCCGCCGGCGCCTTCTTTGCGACCGAGATGAACGACGCGCCTCTACCGAACGACCACGGCGCGCCGCTGCGCCTCTACGTGCCCGGCTGGTACGGCTGCGCGTCCATCAAGTGGGTAACAGAGATCATCCTGGTCGACGACGACGTCGCGGCGACGGGCCAGATGATGGAGTTCGCGTCGCGGACGCACCAACCCGGCGTGCCCACCCTGGCCCGAGACTTCCATCCGGCATTGATGGACCAGGCGGCGATGGCAACCCGGGTCGAACGCTGGGAGGTCGACGGGGCGCCGCTCTACAAGGTCGTCGGCGTCATGTGGGGCGGCTACGAGCCCACGAGCGCGCTCTCGTTCAGCTCCGGCCCGGGAGACGCCGCAGCGGTCGAGGTTTGCCCGGCTCAAAGCCAGAACTCGCTCTGGACCCTCTTCCAGCACCCCTTCCGCCCGAGCGCGGCGCGGGAGTTCAGCCTGCGCTACTTCATCGAGGATGCGCGCATCCCGACCCGGCGCCTCGATGCGGGCTACTACGCCCGGAACGTGACCGTCGATGCCATTTGACGGGCGGCCGCCGGTTCAATACCCGCAGCGCAAGTCGCCGTCGCAAATGCCAGCGATCAAAGCGAAGAATACCCCGACGCTGACCCCGCTCAACAGGGGCAAGAGCGCCGACAGGACGGCGCAGAACATGCGGCGACGATAGCGCGGCCTATCCGGGGCCCGGTGGGCGAAAAACGCAAGCAGGGGCACGGAGATACCGCTGACCACTGCCAAGACGGGGAAGGATAGGATCGAGATGAAGACCCCGATGACATAGGGGTTCTCGGTGGACCCCGGCGCGTCGAAGAGCATGACCGACATCATCGCCGGCATGATCGAGAGCAGCGCCCCAGGGAGCCAGACGAGGGGGACGGATATGCCGAGCAGCAGCGGTATCGTGCTTTGGTTGGGCGCCCCGGGGGTCGGGGTCAGCGCTGGCGCGGGGGCGGTCATGCGTAGGCCGGGCCGAGTGTACGGCTCGAGGGGCATCCTGCGGTAGAATGGTTTGCGTGAACCCACCCTTTGTGACGCGACGACCCGCAACTCCGAGGGTGCTCGCTGCCATCCTCGGCGGCCCATGCTGCGGCGACGCCGCACCGGCCGCGCAATGACCGAACGATTCATCGCCGTCCTCGACTTCGAAGCGACATGTGCGGACACCGCCGCGACTCCGGACTGGCAGGTCGAACGCCAGGAGATCATCGAGTTCCCCGTAACGCTCGTGTCTCTCGACCGCCGCGAAGCGGTCGGTAGCTTCCACAGCTTCGTCCGGCCCACGGAACAGCCGCGGCTCACAGCGTTTTGCACGGAACTGACGAGCATTCGGCAGAACGAAGTCGACGGCCAACCGCCCATCACCGAGGTCATCGGGCGCTTCGACGACTGGGTGCGCGAGCACCGGCTCACACCCGACAATTGCACGGTAGCGACCTGCGGCGACTGGGACCTCCTGCGCATGTGGCCCAAGCAGGCGGGGCTCGTGCCGAGCCTCGAGACGCCCGCGCTCTTTCGCCGGTGGTGCAACTTGAAGCGGGTCTTCAGCAAACACACGGGTCGGCGGATGCAAGACATGATGGGCATGCTCGCGGCCGCGGGGATCCCCCACGTGGGGCGCCACCACCGGGGGGCCGACGACGTGCGAAACCTCGTCGCACTCACGCTCTGGCTGCACGACCACGGCGCGTCGCTCGGCGCGACCGCGAGCGTCTGAGACGTAGCTACCCGGGCGTGACGGCGAGCTTCGCGAAGAGGAACGAAACGACGTCGGTCTGCTCCGCGATCTCCTCGGTCAGTGAGGTGTCGAGGCCGTGGCCCGAGGTGTCGCTGGTTCGCAGGAGGATCTCGGCATCGCCGCCCTGGGCGGCCTGGAGACGCGCGGTCATCTTGCGCGAATGCCAGGGTTCGACCCGCGGGTCGTTGGCCCCAGTGAGGAAGAGGGTCGCGGGGTACGCGGTCTCGTCCTGGACGTTGTGGTAGGGCGAGTAGGCGCGCAAGGCCCGGTATTGGGCCTCGTCTTCGACGGTACCGAACTCGGTCACGTTGAAGGCACCGTTCGACGAGAGTTCGACGCGCAGCATGTCGTAGATGCCGACGAACGACACGACGACCTTCACCAACTCGGGGTGCTGCACCATCGTGGCGCCCATGAGCAGGCCTCCGTTACTGCCGCCGATGATCCCGAGACGCCCAGCGCTCGTGTAGTTGCGCGTCGTCACGTGGTTGATGACCGCCGCAAAGTCGTCGAAGACGTTCTGCTTGTGGGTGAGGGCGCCCTCGGTGTGCCACTCCTCGCCGAACTCGGCCCCGCCGCGGATGTTCGCGATGACGTAGACCACGCCGTTGTCGAGGTAGAGCGCCCGGGATGGCTTGAAGCGAGGCTCGATGTTGACACCGTAGCCGCCGTAGCCGTTGACGATGCACGCATGGGTGCCGTCGAGTTCGATGCCGCGGGGCATGAGGATGTTGAGGGGCACTTCGGTGCCGTCGGCGGAGGTCGCCATCTCTCGACGCACCTCCCAGCCGCTGACGTCGACGGGGCTGGTTTCCTGGAGGGCCGTGGCGCGGGCCTCGTGGGTGCGTGCATCGAGGTGCATCCACACGGAAGGCGTCACGAAGGACTCGACCCGGAAGAGCAGAGAGCCGCCGGCGAGGGGCACCATCGCCCGGACGGCCGAGACCGGCGGGGCCTCGGGTTGGTCCTGGGGCCGGCCGCGGAGGTCGAAGACCCGGAGCTCACTCGGTCCCCCTACCTGATACATCACATAGAGTCGGTCCTGGGTCGGCCACACCGTCGGGGCGTCCCAGAAGTCGGTGACGATGCTGTCGTCGCCCTCAGCGATGATCTCGCGGCCCCGAGCGATATCGAGCTGGCGGAGCGGCACGCGGAGGATGCGGCCCCGGGGGTGCTCGTGGCGGGAGACGACGTAGAGGTCGTTGCGGGGCCCGAAGGTTGCCTGGACGTGGCCGTCCTCGAACTCGCTGAAGGTGCGCCAGGAGCCGTTCCGCTCGCGCAGGTGCATCGAGAACTCGCCGCCGTCGCCCTTCTGGACCGTGGCAAGGAGCCGGCCCGAGGAGGGGTGCATCTCGAGCTGAATCTCGGCGATGCGTGGCAAGTCGCGACCCATTTCGTAGCGGTCCGTCGAGGCTTCGGTGCCGAGCTGATGGTACCAGAGCTGCTGGTGGAAGGCGTCGTCGGCGGCGTGCTCGTCGCCCTCGCGGGGGTAGCGCGTATAGAAGAAGCCCGAGTTGTCGGACATCCAGGCGACGTCGCCGCCGGCCGTCCCGTTTTGCACGTGCTCGACCGCCTCGTGGACCCGCTCGCCGGTCGCGACATCGTAGACGTGCACGTCGCCGCGCTCGGAGCCGCCGTGGGAGAGCGAGACCGCAACCAGCGTGCCGTCGTGGGAGGGCTTGAACCAGTCGATGGCGACGTGCCCGGACTCGTCGATGGCGCTCGGGTCGACGAGGATGCGTGCGTCGTCGGGGGCGTCGACGGAGTCCATCACCACGAGAAAGGGCTGCTCCCGAGGCGGGCGTCGCTCGATGCCGAAGACCTTGCCGCCGGCCGCGACGAGGTGGCGGTGGCTGCGCGTGGGCGCGCTGACGATCTCGCGCACGCGGGCGCGGATCGCGTCGCGATGGGGAAGCGCGTCGAGGCGCTCCCGAGCGAAGACGTTCTGACCGGCGCTCCAGGCCTTCACCTCGTCGTTGTCGGACTCCTCGAGCCACTGGTAGGCGTCGACGACCTCCTCGCCGTGATAGGAGTTGGTGACCGGACGCACGGCGGCAACGGGCGGACCTGCGGGGGCCGCCAGCTCGGCTGCCGGGGTCGGCGCCTGGGCGACGGGCTCTTCGGCGACGGGGGAGCTGCCTGCGCAGGCGATGGCGAAGAGGCAGAGCGACGCGGGGATATGGCGGGTGAACATGGCCGCGGACATAGCACAGCGCGGGGGGCGAGGTTGACGGCAAGTCGCACCGAGCACCATGGGCAGATTGGCGCCTGCGCCTACGCGGGCGGTTTCACCCTGCGTTCGGCCCTACCTTCGCCGGTTCAGAGCGAGTGGCGTTGGGCGGGGGGCACACCGGGGATGGGGGGAAGCTCCTCGTGTAGGGCGCCGTGCAGGTCCTCATCGAGGCATCGCCAGTCCGCGAGCGCCATGCGCAGGCGCTCGACCTCGAGATGCGCAGCCGGGGGGTCGTTGTCGATGGTATCGGCTACCGAACGCAAGCCTTCGAGCAACGCACGCCCGGTCGGGTCGGACGCATGCGCACCGACGCGGTCCGCCCGGGCCAACGCCTCGAGGGCCTCTTCGGGGGCACCGTGTTCGAAGTGGAAGAGCCCGCCATGAACCGCGGCCATGAACGGCTCCTCCGGGCAGGCGGCGGCCTCTTCGACAGAGGGTTCGGCCTGGTCGTCCTGGCCGTCCTGGCCCTCTTGGCACCCAGCGCTCATCGCGCTGACACCGGTGAGGAACACGCTCATCCACCATCGTGCAGTCATGCATCAAGCAAC
>JAFDCW010001094.1 GCA_019312705.1 Deltaproteobacteria bacterium | reverse complement strand
TCGTCTCGCGGTCGCCCTCTCGCACCCGGCCTGGGATGTGCGGCGTCACGCGGTAATGCTCCTCGCGGACCTCGGCGGGGAAGAGGCGCGGGCGGCCCTCGAGGCGAGGGCGTCGGTCGAAGAAGACGACTTGGTGGGCGAGGCCCTCGAGACGGCTCTCGGGGGGATGGGCAGCTAGCGTGTCCCTGCTCTTCGACTCAGGACCGAAGCTGCACGTGGAGGAGTTTCGCCTTCTCCGGGACCTCATCAACAGGTTCTGTGGGATCTCCTTCGGCGAAGACGCACGTTTCGTCATGGAGCGGCGGCTCAAACAGCGCATCGACGCCCTCGGCCTTAGTGGTTTTGGCGCCTACTACCAATACCTTCGCTACCACTCGCGTCGGCACGCCGAGATCGAGCGCGCCGTCGAGTGCCTGACCACCAACGAGACTTACTTCTTTCGCGAGGACTATCAGCTTTGGGCGCTCCGGGACCAGATCCTCCCCGAACTCCGCGCGCGCCGGTCCAGGGAGAGCCTCAGTAAGCGCCTGTCCATTTGGAGCGCCGGATGTTCGACCGGTGAAGAGGTCTACACCATCGCGATGATCGTCGCCGCTAGCGGGCTCTTCGACGGTTGGGACGTGCGCATCTTCGGCAACGACATCGCTCGCAATGTTCTGCACACGGCGCGCCGGGCGGTCTATGGCTCGTCGAGCTTCCGCGCGATGCCCCCCGGCTACGAACGCTTCTTCACGGAGACGCCCGAGGGCCGCGTGGTCGACCCGAGCATCCGGGCGATGTGCCACTTCGGGCATCTCAACCTTCTCGAGCGCGGCCGGACGGCAATCGTCGGGCGCGTGGATGTGATCCTCTGCCGCAATGTCCTCATCTATTTCGATCCAGATTCTCGGAGTGACGTGATCCAGACCTTCTACCAACGCCTTTTCCCCGGCGGCTACTTGCTCCTCGGCCACAGCGAATCACTGCTCAACGCATCGACAGCGTTCGAGTTGGTTCATCTGGACCGCGACCTCGTCTACCGTCGTGCCGCGAGTCGAACGCGTGAAGCGGGCACAGACTCATGAGGGTCCTCCGCACCCTGGTCGTCGATGACTCGGCCTACAACCGCCGCGTGATTGGCGATCTACTCAGCGAAATGGACGGCGTGGAGGTGGTCGGGAAGGCGACCGACGGCGATGAGGCGCTGAGGGCCGTCGAGGAGCTCTCCCCGGACTTCATCACCCTCGACCTCGAGATGCCGCGCATGGACGGCTTCACGTTTCTCCGTTTGTTGATGGCTCGGAAACCCCTGCCGGTCATCGTGGTGAGCGGCTACTCGGCCAAGGAGAACGTCTTCAGAGCCCTCGAACTCGGCGCCCTCGACTTCGTCGCCAAACCCTCGCGCTCGGTCACGACCGACCTCGTCGGCATCTCGGAGCAGGCCTACGGCAAACAGGTCATCGCCGTCGTGCTGACCGGCATGGGAGACGACGGCGCGCGTGGCGCGGCAGCCGTTCACGCAGCCGGGGGCATAGTCCTCGCCGAAGCCCCGGGCGGCGAAGGCGCCTCCCGGGCTAGCGCCAAGCTTGCGCCCAAGCATGTGGTCGTCGTCGGATCTTCGACCGGCGGGCCCACGGCGCTCCTCGAGGTGTTCAAGCATTTCCCGCCCTCGGCTCCGGCGGCCCTCGTCGTGGCTCAACACATGCCGGAGCGTTTTACTCGGACCTTTGCCGGGCGCCTCGACCGCATCGGAAGCCTGACTGTCCGGGAGGCCACCCACAACGCGCGCATCGGCACCGGGGAGGGGTGGATTTGCCCCGGGGGGCAGTGTGTCGAGATCGTCCGGTCCGCCGACGGCCCGGTGATGAAGGTCCGCAGTCCCCGAGCCGAGGACCGCTATATTCCCTCGGTCGACCGCCTCTTCGAGACCGCCGCCAAGGCCTACGGCAAACAGGTCATCGCCGTCGTGCTGACCGGCATGGGAGACGACGGCGCGCGTGGCGCGGCAGCCGTTCACGCAGCCGGGGGCATAGTCCTCGCCGAAGCCCCGG
>JAFDCW010000422.1 GCA_019312705.1 Deltaproteobacteria bacterium | reverse complement strand
AAGCCCGCGACCCGCGGGTCTTCGCGCATGGCCTCGAGGGTCGGCCCCGCCTTGCGGCGCCAGTTGGGTCGTTCGCGATGGGTCCCCGGCACGTTCTGGGGGGCCGCTTCGAGCCAGAGGTCTTCGAGGTTGATGAGCAGAAAGCGGGCGTCGCTGCCTGCGAGGGCAGTCAGGGAGGCGTCGAGAACGGCCGCCGCGTCGTGGGGCACCCCGAGGCGCTCCGCGAGGACGGCGGTGATCCCCTCACGGTCCTGGTGCTCCGCGGCCCAGGCGTCGTCCGTGAGCAGCCCCATCTCCCGTCGTACATCGATGTCGGCCCCCGACCACCACCCCTGGAAGGTTGGAAGGTCGTGGGTATTGGCGCTCGCGACCGAGGCCGTGGGGATGTCTCCCATGATCATCGGCTCGTTCGGGCGCAGCTCGAAGGGCAGCACGTACATGCGGTGAAGCGCGCGCTTGCCCATCGCGGCGCGCACCGCGTCCGGCACGGTGCCCAGGTCCTCCCCGACGATGCACGTGCCGTGGCGGTGGGCCTCGAGGATCACCACGGCGTAGAGCTCTTCGTGGGGCATGCCAACGTAGACCCCTTCAGTCGCGCTCATCTCCTCGGGGATGCAGTAGTGGCGGTGCAGTCCCATCACATGGTCGATGCGTAGCACGCCTGCCCCCGCCATCTGAAGGGCGAGGCACTCGCGTAGGTAGCGAAACCCGGACCGACGCATGCCGTCCGGCGAGAGCGGCGCGAAGCCCCACTTTTGGCCACCGGTGAAGAGCGGATCCGGTGGCGCTCCGGCGGAGAGACCGGTCAGGAGCGAGTCTGCCTCGCGGTAGGCATCGTAACCGTCGGGATGCACTCCGAGGGGCATGTCGAGGTAGAGACCGATGCCCAGTTTCCGCGCCTCGGCGCAGGCGCGTTCGAGCTGCTCGGTCGTGCGCAGCTGGGCATAGAGGTGGTAGCGGACCCGAGCAATGTCGACATCGTCGTCGGTGATGGTTCCGCCCCGAAGCCGCTGGGGAAACTTCGTCGGTGGGCCGTAGCGTTCCACGGCGGCCCGGAACCGGGCGTAGTCCCGGACCCGAGGGTGGGTTTCCTCGAAGGCCACTAGCTCTGCCGTGTCGCCGTCGAAAAAGGTCTCGGCGAGGGCTTCGATGACCGGGGCGAGCAATGCGTACTGCCGTCGGTAGTCGACGAGGGGCTCGGCGCGCAGGGCCGCCGCCTCGGCGACGAAGGCAACGCTCTCGAGGAGCGCTCGCGCCTTCGAGCACTGGTCGAGCTCGCGGCAGGCTCGGGGGTCGATGAAGAATTCGTTCCAGAAGAGCCGAGTGACCGGCGCATACGGGCTGTACTCGAAGGGCTCCTCGAGGAATGTCGCGAGGAGGGGGAGGGTCCCGACCATCTGGCCCCCGAGCTCGCTGATGAATTGGATGAGGCCTCGGAGGTCGGTGGTGTTTCCGGCCCCGAAGCTCTGCTCCGAGTGAAGCGCGTAGAGGGGGAGGAATGCGCCCCAGCTGTGGTCCATGGGGGGCAAGGGGGCCCGGTCCGGGGCGGCGATGAGGGTGACCTCGGCGGTCCGAACGCCCGTCTGGCATTCTGCGGTGACCCGGACCCGGTGGTAGCCGGGGGGCAAGGGGGCGCCGAGATCGTAGCGCCGGGCCTCGTAGTCTTGGCCATCGACGGTCGCTCCGCCGAGGGAAGGCAGAGAGGCCAGGGGTGCTTCGAACGAACGGACCTCTCCAGCTTCGGTGGTCAGCTCTGCCCGAACGGTGCCGGTAGCGCCCCGGGGCACGTTGAGGGCGAGGGTCGGGGCCGCGGTGCCCCAGGAGACGGCGACCTCCTTGGTGAGCCGTTCCCAGCCGGCCTTACGCCGCGCGACGATCGCGCCGGGGACGTCGGCGTGCACCGCGACGTCGGCGCCGAGGGCGCGGAGGGTCGACATGATTGCCTCGTCCGAGCCGACCCGATGGTTGCCCAAGGCGTCGTAGTAGGCTGGCTCGACCCCGTAGAGTGAGGCGAGTTCTTCGAGCCTTTGGCGGTCGGCCATGATGATGAGCCCGAGTAGTACGGGCCTTGGGGGCGGTCAACCACCAAGGAAGCTCCAGAACATGATATTCGTCGAGCCTGCAATGGATGTCTGGCCGGGTCGACCGAATCCCCTCGGAGCCACCTATGATGGCTCCGGGACGAACTTCGCGCTCTTCAGTGAGGCGGCCGAGCGCGTAGAGCTCAGCCTCTTCGACGATGGCGGGCAGGAGGTGCGAATCCCGCTGCCGGAGCGGACTGGCCTCACCTACCACGGCTACGTCCCGGGCATCCGGCCCGGACAATGCTACGGCTTTCGTGTTCACGGCCCCTACGACCCCGGCGCGGGGCATCGCTGCCTGTCCGAAAAACTTCTAGTGGATCCCTACGCCAAGGCGATTGAGGGGGGCGTCGACTGGAACCCGGCGGTCTACGGCCACCCCCCCGGCGACCCCGACGGCCCCGCCAATAGGGACGACAGTGCACCCCACGTCCCGCGCTCGGTGGTCATCAACCCCTACTTCGACTGGGGACACGATCACGCCCCGCGCACGCCCTGGCACGACACCATCATCTACGAGCTGCACATCAAGGGCTTCACCCACACCCACCCGCAGATCCCCGAGCACTTGCGCGGGACCTATGCGGGGCTCGCCCATCCGGCCGCCGTCGACCACCTCAAGAAGCTCGGCGTCACCGCCGTCGAGTTGATGCCGGTGCACCACTTCGTTCACGACCAGTTCCTCGAAGATGCGGGGAAGCGCAACTACTGGGGCTACAATACCCTCGGCTTCTTTGCCCCTCACGACGAGTACGCGAGCGCTGGCAGCCGAGGCGAGCAGGTTCAAGAATTCAAGCAGCTCGTGAAGACGCTGCACCGCGAGGGCATCGAGGTGATCCTCGATGTCGTCTACAACCACACCTGCGAAGGCAACCACTCCGGGCCCACCCTCTCGTTCCGCGGGTTAGACAACCAAGCCTACTACCGCGTCGACTCCAGTAACCCCCGGCGCTACTTCGACTACACGGGCACCGGCAATACGATGAACATGCAGCACCCCCACGTGCTGCAGCTCATCATGGATTCACTCAGGTACTGGATCCTCGAGATGCACGTCGACGGGTTTCGCTTCGACCTCGCCTCGACCCTCGCGAGGGAACTGCACGCCGTGGATCGCCTCGCAACCTTCTTTCAAATCATCCAGCAGGACCCGGTCATCAATCAGGTGAAGCTCATCGCCGAGCCCTGGGACGTCGGGGAGGGTGGGTACCAGGTCGGGAACTTCCCGCCCCTCTGGTCGGAATGGAACGGCAAGTACCGTGACTCGGTGCGCGATTTCTGGCGTGGGGAGGACCAGGAGCTCGCCGAGTTCGCCGCCCGGCTCACCGGTAGTTCGGACCTCTACGCCATGCACGGGCGTCGCCCCCACGCGAGCGTGAATTTCGTCACCGCCCACGATGGCTTCACGCTCCGAGACCTCGTCTCCTACAATCACAAACACAACGACGACAACGGCGAGAACAACCGTGACGGAGAGGACCACAACCGGTCCTGGAACTGCGGCGAAGAGGGGGAGACCGACGACCCCGACGTGCTGGCGCTGCGCGCGCGGCAGCAGTGCAACTTCCTCGCGACGCTCTTCCTTTCTCAGGGTGTGCCGATGCTGCTCGCCGGGGACGAACTCGGTCGTACGCAGCGCGGGAACAACAACACCTACTGCCAGGACAACGAGCTCAGCTGGATCGACTGGGAGCGGCAGGACGTCGTGCTGTTCGAGTTCGTGCGACGTCTTATCGCGCTCCGGCGTGCCCATCCCATCTTTCGCCGCCGCCGCTTCTTCCTCGGTCAGGACATTCGCGGCGGCAAGGACATCGCGTGGTTCACCCCCGACGGGGCCGAGATGACCGACGCCGATTGGAACGTCTCCTTCGCGCGGGCGGTCGGCATCTATCTCGACGGGGGCGCGATACAGAGCACCGACCGGCGCGGTGAGCCCCTCGTCGACGACTCGTTCTTCATGATCTTCAACGCCCACGACGGTCCCTTGGAGTTCGTTCTCCCGACCATTCGGGACGGTGGCTCCTGGGAGGTCTACGTCTGCACCGAAAAGGACCTCCCGGTTGGGGGCCTCGCGTTCCGGAGCGGCGAGCGCATCGACATCGGTGCGCGTTCGGTGTGGGTCTTTTGCGCGGCCCGGGGTGTGCATTTCGAAACCATCCCCGGGCACGTAATCGCTACCACTTGACGTACACGGCGCTTTCGCTCGGTATCGCGTGAGACACCGGCCGCCGCCTTGCGGCGACGCCCGTGCCCCAGTATTCGTCGTCCTTCGTTCCTCGAACGTCGCGACTGACCATGCTTTTCAACAGCCTCGAATACGCGCTCTTCCTCGCGCTCGTGTTCTTCGCGTTCTGGGGCCTCGGTCGGGCCCAGGCGCCGCGCACCGTCTTGCTCTTGGGCGCGAGCTACTTGTTCTACATGTCGTGGAACGCGAGCTTCGTCTTTCTGCTCGCCGCTTCTACTCTGGTCGATTATTGGATCGGGAACGCCCTCGCGCGGCGACGCGATGCCCTCGTGCGAAGGGCGCTGGTCACGGGGAGCATCGTTCTGAACCTCGGGCTCCTAGCGGTGTTCAAGTACCTCGACTTCGGCCTGTCGGCGGTCTCGACATCGCTCTCGGGCCTGGGCCTTCACGTCGCACCGATGCACCTCGGTTTGATCGTGCCCGTAGGGATCAGCTTCTACACTTTTCAAACCCTCAGCTACACGATCGACATCTATCGTGGTCGCCTCGCACCGGCGAATAGCTTCCTCGACTTCGCAACCTATGTGGCGTTCTTCCCGCAACTGATCGCGGGGCCCATCGTCCGGGCGTCAGAGTTTCTGCCCCAGCTCGAGCGGCCTCCGCGCCTCGATGCGTACCGTGCGGGTTCCGGCATGGTGCTCATCTTTCGCGGTCTCACGAAAAAGGTCCTGGTCGCCGACTTCCTGGCAGTGAACTGGATCGACCGAGTCTTCGACACCCCCG
>JAFDCW010000421.1 GCA_019312705.1 Deltaproteobacteria bacterium | reverse complement strand
AACCAGCTTTCCTTCGTGCAAGAGGAACTCTTTGATCTTGCCCACGCGTACCCCTGACTTTCTGGGCGGAGTCTAAGGGACTTCACTCTCGGGGCCAGTATCCGTAGGCCCTCGGCATCAGCGCCCAGTGCAGGACGACCCAGTCAGTTCGGCCGATGATGCGGCCAAGTCGGCGGAGGTACTCTTGCCGTTCTCGGCACCTGGACCAGCGCTTGCCCCGTGACGTACCTCGCCCGTCGCTCGACGAACGCGGCGAGGGCGTCGGCATACATCGCCTCGATAGCGTCGAGGGAGTCCCCTCGTTCGAGGGCTCGGACGACGTCTTCACGGCCGATCATTCGCGAAAGCCGCTCCGCGTCCCACTCCGCCCCATGCAGCCGAAAAAGCGCCCGGGCGAGGGCGAGGCCCGTGCGCACCGGGGCGAATGCTTCCGGGTCGGTGACGGTCAGGCGGATCCCGTTGCAACCGACGCGTCTGTGGGGGCCGGACCGTGGCGTGAACGTCACGGCCTCGCCGGTGACGCCGGCGAGGTGCTCCTCGGCGACAGCTGCAACCAATGCGTCGCCGTCCATCCACGGCGCCCCGAGCAATTCAAAGGGAGCATCGGTCCCCCGACCGACGGACACCGGGGTCGATTCGAGCAGCCCGACGGCAGGGTAGAGCAATACCTGGGCTTCAGTGCGCAGATTTGGTGAAGGAGAAAGCCACGGCAGCCCCGTCGCCCCCCAGAGTGCGCTCCGTTGCCACCCCGCCACGGCGATCACGTCGAGGCGCGCGCCGATGTCGCGTTCGTCGTTCATCATGGTGGCGAGTTCCCCGAGGGTCATGCCGTGGCGTATCGGTAAGGGGTAGAAGTTCACGAAGGAGGAGAGGGCGTCGTCGAGGACCGGGCCTTGCACCCGGTCGCCGCCGAGGGGATTGGGGCGATCGAGGATGACGAGGCGAAGACCTCGGTCGGCGGCGGCCTCGAGGAGGTTCTTTACCGTGGCTCCGTAGGTGTAATAGCGGACGCCGACGTCCTGCAGGTCGACGACGAGGGTGTCGATGCCTTCGAGCATCTCGGCCGTCGGTGTTCGGGTTGGACCAAAGAGGCTGATGACCGGGAGCCCGGTGACCGGTTCGCGGCCGTTGCGGATGCGGCCTTCGCGGCGCGAGGCGAGACCGTGCTCCGGGGAAAAGAGCTTCACCAGGGTCAGGTCTTCGGCCCTCGCGAGTACGTCGAGGGTGCGACGGCCGTCGCGGGTTCGGGCTGCGGCGTGGGTCAGGAGTCCCACCCGGGCCCCCTCGAGGGCAGCGAAGTCGCTCGCCTCGAGCACGTCGATGCCGAGCTGGATGCGCGCCTCGATCGGTCGTGGGGGGAGGGCCCGCGACCGGGCGTCGATTGCGATCTCGTCGATCTGCTGCAGCACCGGCCCGACGTTCCCGTCCCCGTCGGGGTGCACGCGGTTGGACAGGAAGAGCACGAAGAGGTCGAGGTCCGGGTCGAGCCACAGTGCCGTCCCCGTGAAGCCCAGGTGCCCATAGGCGTGGGCGCCATAGCCGCGGGCGCGACGCGTAGACGACGGGGCATCCCAGCCGAGGGTGCGCACCCCACCGGGCACGGTCCGGGGCGCGGTCATCTCGGCGTGGCGTTCGGGGGAGAGGATGCGTGTACCGCCGAGCGCGCCGCCGGCGAGCATCATGCGGGCGAAGCGGGAGAGATCGTCGGCGGTCGAGAAGAGCCCGGCGTTGCCCGCGACCCCTTCGAGGCGCCAGGCACGCGGGTCGTGCACGTCTCCGCGGATGGGGTGGTCGTCCCGCTCCTCGGTGGGAGCGATGCGCGAGTGCCAAGCGGCCGGCGGACGAAAACGCGTCTCGGTCATCGCCAGGGGTCCGAAGACGTGGGCCTCGGCGAACTCATCGAGGCTCTGCCCCGACACCCGACTGACGATCTCGCCGAGCAGGATGTAGTTGATGTCGCTGTAGTGATAGGCCCCGCCGGGGCCCGTCCGGAGGCGCAGGTCGAAGAGGTGTTCGAAGGCCGCGGCGTGGCCCTCTTCGTAGTCCCGGCGTGGGTTCACCGCGGGTAGGCCGCTGGTGTGCAAGAGCAAGTGCCGGAGGGTGACGCGCCCTTTGCCGCGGCGGTCGAAGCCGGGCAGGTATGTCGCGACCGTGGCGTCGAGGTCGAGGCGACCCTCGTCGACCAGCCGCATCACGCTCATGCCCGTCGCGAGGGGCTTGGTGAGGCTGGCGAGGTCGAAGATCGTATCGACGGTCATCTGCTCGCGCTCCGGTTCGAGAGCTCGGGAGCCGTAGGCGCGCCGGAAGAGCACCCCGTCGCCGGCCCCGATCACCACGACAGCGCCGGGCATCTGGTGCATTCGGATGGCGTCCCGAACGGCCTCGTCGATGCGGTCCTGGTCTTCCACGGCGAGGCGCGCGATCGGCGCGAGGTTCACTTCGGGGGGGGGCGGGTCCTCGGCGGCTACGGGTTCGACACGTTCGGTCGTCGGCGTTTCGGGGGCATCGACGGGCTCGTGGCGTTCGTCGGGTCCCGGACCCGGTTCAGCATGGCGTTCATCGGCCCCGCACCCGAAAAGGGCGATGCAGGCCGCGAGGCTGACGATGATGGTTGATGTGAGAGCGCAGCTGAGGGCTCGCGCCATGCATTCAACGTGACCGATCGCCCCCCTTGGCACCAGTAATCGGCATCGCCCGTCACTCGAAGGGCATCGAGACGCGCAGGCCGGGGCTGAGATCCCACATGTCGGCTTCGTTTGGCCGCACCGCGGGCGCCACCTCCACGATGAGGAGAAGGTGGAGGATCTGAAAAAACGAGAGGTCGACATAGCCCTGCACGATTGGACGCGAGCACGGCAACGTTTCCTCCAGAGAGACGTTGCAGGGGCTGCTGGCCATGCCGTCCGCCGTCGAGAGTAGGTAACCGCCCCGGATGCCCAGGCGGGGCTGGAAGATGCCCCCGCTCCACGGGAGGATTTCCACCTCGACGCCAAGCTGTGGTGCGATCCCAAACCACGAGGGGTTGGACGATACGAGGGACCCGAACCCACGGAACCCGAGGGACGCGGTCAGGCGAAATGGCTCCCAGGCGGTACCCGGAATGGTCCCGCTCCAGCCGATCTCGAGCCCTGTTCCCATGCCGACGTGCACCAAGTTTCGCGGCGCCCGATACTGCAGCATGTTCACGACGGCTTCGGCAGCGAGCTCGATGGGCAGGCCGAGGTCTTCCTGGGAACGGGCGAGGCGTCGGGTCATGTCGGCGAGCAGTACCCGGACGCGGTCGCCGCCGAGGTGAGACTCGCTCGCCGAGAGGCCCAGGTCCCGGTAGGCGAAGCCGAGGGTCCCGAGGCGGCGGAGCATCCAGTCGTAGTGGGCCTCGTCTTCGTGGCTGCGCCACTGCCCGGTCGCTTCGACGTAGGGCACGTCCGGGGGGGGCTGGCCGTCCCGGGCGGCGTCGCACATCGTGCTGTAGGCGTCGGAACGCAAGCAGACGTTGTAGAGGCGCTCGAGGGAGAGCCGGATGAGAATGCGGAAGTCGTGCAGGTGCTCGCCGGCGCAGACCCGCGCCGGCCCCTCTCCGTCGAAGACGTGGCGCATGCAATCGAAGGGACGCCACCCCAGGTCGTCCTCGTGGCGTGACGCCTCGTCCGGGAGCAGCCGCATGAGCTCTTCGTTGTCGATGTTCGGTGTGCGCTCGAGGAGGGTACGGCGCGCGTCGTACATGCCCAGGTGAAAGTCGAAGCGGCGGAACTCAGCGTCGAAGAACCCCATGAAGGCGCCGAGGGGCGTGCTCGCCGGTGGATAGTGGACCCGGTTGGTGAAGAGCAGCTTTCGTGTCGCCGGAACGTGTTCGAGCACGGACTCGAGCTCGGCCATGCGCGCCGTGCGAATGAAGTCGCCAGCGAGACCGAGGGCGTAAGGGATGACGTCCTGGACCTCCTGCTCTTCCTCTTGGTCGGTCGGCGTGGGGAAAGCGTTAAACTCCGGGTCGACGAAATAGAAGAGCGAATCTGGCGGCAGGTGATCGCTGCGAGTCGGTTCGTCGAGGATGGCGAGGGGACCGCTCTCGGTGATGCCGGTCCGGGCGGCGTCGACGGCGAGGCCGAGGGGCTGGTTGGCGTAGAAGCCGCCGTCGAGGAAGAGCGCGTCCTCCGCGTCCTCGACCGTACACCTGTCCCCACCGTCACGGTCGGTTTGAATGCAGTGGGCGATCGTCTGCGGCGCAAAACCCACGGGGAAGGCCGCCGATGCGAGGGTGGCCTGGACCAGGGAGCCGAAGGCATCGACGTCGGGGCCGTCGAGGGGGAGGAGGGGGCGCTCGAGGCCGAGGCTGCCCTCGACGTAATTCCTCACCAGGGGCGGCTGCCCCGGCCCCCGCCCTTGAATGCGCACCAGAAAGCGCTCTGCCATGCGAGGAAGGCTCAAGACGCCTTCTTCGACCACGACATCGCGTGGACGCAATCGTGTCACGGTAACCCCCAGGAGCAGGTCGCAGTCATCGCGGAGGCCCCTGTCCCAGGTTTGTCGGAGGTTGCCGACCACCCTCTCGAACGCGTCGCGGGTGAAGATAGCGTTGGCCTGGACTCGGTCGGGATCATAGAGGTCGCTGATGCCGACGGCGGCCCAGGTCCGAAAGAAGGCCGATGCTTCCGGGTCCCGAGGCGCCTCACTGCAGTAGCTCAAGGCGGCAATGAAGGAGTTGATACTCCCGGCCGATGTCCCCGCGAATACCATCGGTCGAACCCGCTCCGGCGAATTGCGGAACGCCTCGACGCTGAAGTACGACAGCCCCGCCTCGTACGCCCCGAGGGATGCACCCCCACTGATCGTCATCATGATGGGCGTCGGGCGCGCGGCCTCCGGCGGGGCGTCGCCCTCGGTCTGAAGGGCGACGACCTCGTCGGCGGGGATGGCCACGCCTTCGCCGGTGAGGTCGGGCACAGGGACCGCACCTTCGGTATCGGTGCGAAGCTGGGGTTCGCTTGCCGGCGGTGTGGTCTCGTGTCTCGGGGCGCGTCGGCGTCGACCGGTCTGAGCATCGGCGCTGGTCGGAA
>JAFDCW010000420.1 GCA_019312705.1 Deltaproteobacteria bacterium | reverse complement strand
GACCCCGTCGTCTCGGAGAACCTCCCAGGCCTCCTCGACGACCTCGAGGGCGTCTCGACGCTCCGGGCCGAGACGCGTCAGGGCGTGGGCGTCGAGGTCGATTTGGCGTAGCTCTCGACGCCGGTCGACGTAGGCGGCGCGCAGTTCACGGAGCATGGCGTTCGGAGAAACGCCTAGCACGTCGAAGTAGGAGCCGTCCTCGGACAGGGCGTACGCCGCTTCGATGATCGCCTGGAGGGCGTCCGCGGGGTCTCGGGGCGCCGTGCGATTCGCAGCGCCAGCCGAAACACCCACCGCGCCGACCGCCCACAGCGCGTAGAGCACTCCGGCAAGGCCCTCTTCCGCGGGGGCGGCTCCCAGCAACTCGTCGAGGTCCGCCTCGTCGTGACGCTCGACGATGTGAGCGACCTCTGGCTCGAGACCGAGGCGCGCCGCAGACGCGCCGAAGCCCGGGCGAACGTCGATGACCAGCGCCCCGCCGCCCATGAGCTGGCGAAAGCGAGAGGCGCTGATCCGACGTCGCGCCCCTTCGGCGATTACCACCGCGAGGGGCATCGCGAGCAGCCCCGGGTCCCCCCCCCGAAGCGCGCTCGCGGCGGTGACGTCGTAGCTGAAGGTCGCCTCGGCCATGAGATCGTGAATTTCAGTTTCACGAACGCGCCGAAGCAGCCGGTCGGCTTCGAAGCGCCCGAGTACGCCCGCCGCTACCCGTTCGTCGATGACGACGGAAGCTCGGCCCTCCTCCACAGGGACCTCGTCGATGCGGCCTTGCCGAGACAGCTCTTCGACGGCCCGGGCGTGAATGCGGCCGGAGATCCGCGTCAAGCGCCCCCCTGCGACGCTCAACTCCACGACCGAGCCATCGGGTCGCTCGAAGCGCGCGTCGACCGGCGCATTCGCGGCGGCCACGGAAAAGAGGATGCGCAGGACCTCTTCTTCGGAGGCCACGCCGACCTGGTCGAGCTCGTCCTCGACCAAGTGGTCGTGGGTCTGCTCGCCCGTACGCGCCTGGGGATCGCTCGGGGCGACGGCCCCGCGCTGGGTGGGCTCGGGCTGCAGATAGGTTCGCGCGGGCCGGGACGGTTCTCGGAAGTCGTCGGTCTCGGTACGCCCCGGCCCGAATGAATCGCCAAGGGTCCCGGCCTCGGTGCGGGCCGGGCGCGGCGGCGACGGCGCATCGTCGCCGGGCTGTTCATTGCGCTGATAGCGTTGTGCGGCCTCGGGCATGGGGAGAGGTGCATCCGTGTGTTCGGGTGGCACGCCGACGTAGGTGAATGCTTCGAGGGGGTCTTCTTCGCGGGCTTCGGTGGGCAGCGACACGACCTCGAGAAGAGCATCGGGCACCAACTCCCGGGCGGACTCCTGGTGGTCCGGAAGATCGAGGTCGAGGGCCGGAGAATCGGGGAAGATGCGACGGTCGGCCTCGCTGAAGATCTTGGCGAGGCGAGGCGAGAGCACGGCCGCACTCTCGGTCGTGGACCGGACCGAATCGCGGCGAGGGTCGTCCCGCCGCGCAATCTGAGAAACCGGCTCGTCCGAGTCGTGAATCGCGGCGGCGTCCTCGATCGAAAGAATGTCCTCTTTGAATGTGACTCCCGTCACCTCGGAGGCCTCGCTGAGGTCGTCGGCGCCGAAGTCGTCGTCGAAGAACCCGTCCGCCGGTCCGTCCGGTGTGGCTTCGTCTCGGAGGGTGATGGTGCGCTCCCGCGGACTCCACCCAGCGCCCCGGGGCCCAGTGACGAGATCCGGGTCCTCGGCATCGGGCTCTTCGGGAGGGCTCACCTCGACGTCCGTGAGTCGAGGCGAGGGCAGAACCTCCGCGTCGTCTTCGTCTTCGTATTGGTCTCGGGCTTGGTACCGGTCGGTCACCGACACCGGGGCGAGGTGAGTCTCCGGAGGCGACAGGTAGGTCTCGACCTTGCGCACCACCCGGTCGACGGGCACCGGACGCGCGTAGTAGGCATCCGCGTCGAAGTGGCGAATCGAGGTCACTTCGGCGCCCTCGTCGTCTTCGGGGCGGCCGAGGAGGATGACCAGGACCTTCACCTCGTTCGTGCGCAGTGCCTCGAGCGCGTCCATGGCACCGTCCGCATCTCCGGCGAGGAGAAGGAGGGCCGCATCGCAACCGTCATCGAGGGACGCCATGGTGCGCGTCACCACCTCGAAGCCACGGCCGCGCAGGACCTCGACGAGGGCCTGTGATTCGGCGCTCGGGTCCACGACATCGATACGGGGGGCGGCCATCGGTGGTCGAAGAGTAAACGACCGCCCCTGATTCTGGAACGGCCCATCGGGCGGCGGCCGAAACGGTCTTCAGAGCATCGATACCGGGTCGACGTCCACGCTTGCCCGGGCGGGGGATACGCCCTCGTCGATGCGGGCCGCGACCGATGCCGCTACCTGGCGCAGGGCCGGGCGGTCGGCCCCTCGAAGGAGAAAACGGTGACGGTAGCGACCGCGCAGCCGCTCTATCGGGGCCGGGGCGGGTCCGAGGAGACGCACCGCGCCGCCCTCTACCGCGGGGTGCCCGCCAGCCCGGTCGGCGAGCATGCGCACAACCTCACGGGCCCGGGCGTCGTCCCCGGCGTCGACACGCACCGCGACCAGACGCGAAAAGGGGGAGTACCCGAGCTCCCGGCGAGCTTCGAGCTCGAACCGGTAGAACGCGTCATAGTCGTGCTTAGCCGCGAAGACCACCGCCGGATGGTCGGGTTGAAATGTTTGGAACACGACGCGCCCGGCGATCTCGCCGCGCCCGGCCCGGCCCGCGACCTGAGAGAGCAGCTGAAAGGTGCGCTCGGACGCGCGGAAGTCCGGGAAGGCGAGGGATTGATCCGCGAGGATGACCCCGACGAGGGTGACGTTCGGGATGTCGTGCCCCTTGGTGACCATCTGGGTGCCGACGAGGATGTCGATCTCGCCTCTGCGCAACTGCGCGAGGACCTCCTCGACCCCGGCCCCGGATGCCGTGTCCCGATCGAGGCGGCCGACCCGGGCCGGGCTGAATACGTCGGCGAGCGTCTCCTCGAGTTTCTCGGTTCCGAGCCCCATGCGCTCGAGGGCGAGGGCGCCGCACGACGGACACGCCTCCCCGGGGGGCGAGGCGAAGTCACAGTAGTGGCAGCGAAGGACGCCGGCGCGCTTGTGCTCGGTGAGAGCCACGCTGCACGCCGGACACTCCACGACCTCACCGCAACTGGTGCAGCGCACGCTTGGCGCGAAGCCGCGGCGATTCAAGAAGAGGATGGCCTGGCTCTCCTCGGCGAGAGACCGTTCGAGGCCCCGATGCAGAGGAGCGGAAATGAGCGCCTGCCCCGAGGGCCCCTTCCGATGCCGCGAGAGGTCGACGATCTCGACGGAGGGGAGCGACTGGGCTGTTGCGCGTTCGGGCAGCAAGAGATAGCCGAGGCGCCCGTCCTCGGCTAGGAATCGCGACTCGACCGAAGGCGTGGCGCTACCCAGGATGCAGACTGCATTGGCCCGCTGCGCTCGCAGGAGCGCCATGTCGCGGGCGTGGTAGCGGAAGTTGTCTTCCTGCTTGAAAGACGAGTCGTGCTCCTCATCGACGACGAGCACACCGAGGTTCGGCACCGGGGCAAAGAGCGCCGAGCGCGCGCCGATGGCCAGGGTGACCACCCCAGCCCGGAGCGCCCGCCAGGCGTCATCGCGTTGACGTACGGTCAGGCCACTGTGCAGTACGGCGAGGTCGTCCCCGAAGCGGGCTCGGAAGCGCGCGACGAGCTGCGGCGTGAGCGCGATCTCCGGAACGAGAAGCAGGGCCCCCCGGCCGAGGCGCCGGGCTTCGGCTATCGCATGCAGATAGACCTCGGTCTTGCCCGACCCGGTGACCCCGTGGAGGAGGAAGCTCCGGGTCGTATCCCCCGGATCAGACGGTTCGCTCCCGTCGGCCGCGCGAGGGGTGAGGGCATCGACGATGGCGGCGGTGGCCCGCAGTTGAGCTTCGTTCAGCTCCGGCGGCACGTCCCGAGGAGCCAAGGTTCGAAAGAAGGGGTCGGCCACGACGTCGCGCTCTTCGGTCACGACGAGGCCCTTCTTTTCGAGGGCCCGGAGGACCCCCCGGGGGTCGTTGACCTCGGCGCGCAGCGCATCGAGGTCGAGCTCGTCGGCACCATCGATGAGGTCGAGAGCCGCTTGCTGTCGCTTTCCGAGGCGCAGGCCGACGGCCTCTCGGTCCGTGCGACGGGCGAAGAGCATCGAGCGCGTGGTGAGAGCCAGCCCCGGGAGCGAGTCCCCAGGGCCGAGGAAGCCATCCCGGGCGAGGCGTTTCAGCGCGTCCTTCGGGACCGCCGGGGCTGCCGCCTTGAGCACCTCTCCGACGGGGTGCAGGTAGTATCCGGCGGCCGCCCGCAAGAACGAAAGCAGCTCCTCTGGGAACACGGGCTCTCGCTCGAGGAGCCCGGCGACCGCTTTGGCCCGCTTCACCCCTTTGGGCAACTCGTCGCGAAACCCGAGGACGATCGCCGGAAGCTTCCGCCCCGAGAACGGCACCGCCACGCGGCACCCCGGGGCGAGGCCCGCCGCGAGCTCTCCGCTGACCGAGTAGGTGAAGACCCGGCGCAGGGGCACGGGCACGGCGACCTCGACGTAACGGCGACTCGAGTCGTCAGCGTCTCGGGCGTCTCGGGCGTCCTGAGCTCGGCGCGCCTGCTCCATCTCTGGGAAGAGGCTTTCGTTCACGGGGCTGGCTCCGGTGCTCGCTCGTCCCACGCCGTGCGCAGGACGATGGCCACGGCGTCAAAGAGTCGCTCTGGTATCTCGACGCCCACCTCGAGCTCGAAGAGGGCGCGGGCCAGGGGCATGTCGCGCATCACCGGGACGCCCGCCTCTTCGGCCGCGCGGATCATGCGCTGAGCGAGTTCGTCCCGGCCCTTGGCGCTCACCTCGGGGGCGTCGAGGTCTCCGTCGGCGTCATAGTGGAGCGCAACCGCGAGGTGGGTGGGGTTCACGACCAGGACATCCGCGTCCCGCACCGCTTCGAGGACTACGTGGGCCACGACCTCTCGGTGCACCCGCTCACGCTCGCGCTTTTGCTGAGG
>JAFDCW010000419.1 GCA_019312705.1 Deltaproteobacteria bacterium | reverse complement strand
AGCGGCCGCACCGACCGCCGCATCGGTAGCACCCGCCGCACCCGCCATCGATCTACAAGCCCTCATGCTCACGGTCGTCGCCGAAAAGACCGGCTACCCCGTCGACATGCTCGAACTCTCCATGGACCTCGCCGGCGACCTCGGCGTCGACTCCATCAAGCGCGTCGAGATCCTCGCCGCGATGAGAGACCAAGCGCCCGACCTGCCCGAGGTCGACCCCGCCGAGCTCGGCAAGCTGCGCACGCTCCAAGCGGCCGCACCGACCGCCGCATCGGTAGCACCCGCCGCACCCGCCATCGATCTACAAGCCCTCATGCTCACGGTCGTCGCCGAAAAGACCGGCTACCCCGTCGACATGCTCGAGCTCTCCATGGACCTCGCCGGCGACCTCGGCGTCGACTCCATCAAGCGCGTCGAGATCCTCGCCGCCATGCGAGATCAAGCGCCCGACCTGCCCGAGGTCGACCCCGCCGAACTCGGCAAGCTGCGCACCCTCCAGGAGATCGTAGACCGGATGCAACAGGCCGGCGGCGGTGAAGCCTCGCCAACAGGGGGGGCCACTTCGGCTTCGTCCTCCCGGCGCTCCGCCCCTCAGATGCCCCAGTCGATGCGCTGGGCACTTCGTCTCGAAGCGACACCGGCGACCGGTTTCGCTCTCCGGGGGCTGCTCGACGCCCGTGCGGTTGCAGTCGTCGACGGAGGCTCGGGCCTCGCCGAATTGGTGGCGGGCGGCCTGACCAAGTATGGCGTCAAAGCCGCGGCAGGCGCTCCGGACGCTGCGAGCGATGGGGTCATCTTCCTGGGCGGCCTCGCCGAGGTAGGGAGCGTCGACGACGCCCTCCGAGTCCAGCGCGATGCATTCAGCGCCGCCAAGGCCGTCGCTGCGAGGCTCACCGAGGGCCCCGGGATCTTCGTCACCGTCCAAGATACGGGCGGCGATTTCGGTCTCAGCGGCCAGCAGCCGAGTGAGCGCGCCTGGCTCGGAGGCCTCCCGGGCCTCGCGAAAACCGCAGCCCAGGAATGGCCTGGCGCGTCTGCCCGGGCGATCGATCTCGAGAGCGCGGGCCGAAATGAAGCGACCCTCGCCGACGTCATCGTGACCGAGCTGCTCCGGGGCGGCACACCGCTCCGCGACGAGCTACGCAGCCGAAGTTGCCCCCGGAACGCAGCGCGTGACGAAGGAATCGGTCATCGTCGCATCCGGCGGCGCCCGCGGCGTCACCGCGACGACGCTCGTCGCCCTCGCAGAGGCGAGCGCAGCACGCTTCGTCCTCCTCGGCCGAACGGCCCTCGAAGCCGAGCCTCGGTCGTGCGAAGGCGCAACGGACGATGCTGGGATCAAGAGGGCTCTGCTCGCCGACGCGAAGGCCGCCGGCGCCACGATCAAACCGGCCGACCTTGGCGCCCACGCAGCGCGCATCCTCGCCGGCCGCGAGGTAAGGGGGACCCTCCGGGCCATCGAGGCCGCGGGCGGACGGGCGCGCTATGTCGCCGCGAGCGTCACCGATCGGGACGCCCTCGGCGCCGCGCTTTCGGAGGTCCGCGAAGCCTGGGGGCCCATCACCGGCATCGTGCACGGCGCGGGCCTCATCGCCGACCGGAACATCGTCGACAAGTCCTTCGAGGACTGGGGCCGGGTCTTCGATACGAAGGTCGAGGGCCTCCGAGCGCTCCTCGACGTTACGGCGGGGGACCCCCTCGAGATGCTCCTCGCGTTCTCGTCGGTCGCCGGACGGTGCGGCAATCGCGGCCAATGCGACTACGCGATGGCCAACGAAACCCTAAACAAGGTCCTCGCCGTCGAGTCCCGGCGCCGTGCAGCCCCGTTCTTCGCACGCAGCCTCGGATGGGGTCCGTGGGACGGCGGCATGGTGACGCCCGGTCTCAAGAAGCACTTTTCGGACCTCGGGGTCCCGCTGATTCCCCTCGCCGTCGGCGCCCAGATACTCGTCGACGAGCTCACGGATACCAGCGACTCCCTCGAGTTAGTCCTCGGCGGCGAACCACGGCCCGAAGCGCTCTCGGCCCCAGACGCTGGCCGGTCCGCGCCAGCTACCCTCGACGTGCTCATCGACCGGCAGGCGTTCCCGGCGATCGACGACCACCGCGTGAAGGGCCAGCCGGTGCTTCCCGTAGCCCTGGTCCTCGAGCTCTTCGCCCGAGCGGTCGAGGCGACTCGACCCGACCTGGTATTCTCCACCATCGAAGAGCTCAAGGTTCTGCGCGGGGTGGCTCTCGAGCACTTCGCGGACGAGGGCGACCGCTTCACGATACGCATCACTCGAGTCTCGAATGGTGACGGAGCGACGCTCCGCCTCGAGCTCCTCGACGCCGATGGCCGGCCCCGGTACTCAGCCAACGGCATAGCCGAGCGCAGCGCACCAACACCCACCTCCATTCCGCCTCGTCCGGGAGCCCTCGCGCGCTTCGAGGGCACCGTTTACGACGGCGGCGCGCTCTTCCACGGCGACGCCTTCCAGGTGATCGTCGACGCCCCGCACATCGGTGAGACCGGCCTCGAGGCCATGCTCGAAGGCGCCGCCTCCCGAGGCTGGGCCGCCGGCGACTGGGCAACGGACCCCGCCCTCGTCGATGGGGGCCTGCAGCTCGCGCTCTTGTGGACCTGCAATGCAGAGGGAGCCGCGGCAGCGCTACCCACTTCGGTGAAGAGCTACCGCCGCTTCGTCCGTGGTCTCGTCGCCGGGCCGTTGAAGGCCATCCTCACGGTCACGGATAGGAACGCGGACCGCAGCATCTCGGATGTCGTGCTCATCGATGCGTCGGGACACCCCGTCGCCGAGCTCCTCGGCGTCGAGACCCACGTCCTCCCCGGCTCCCGGACGTCGTCGTCCGTGCGCGCCTGAGCCCCGCCCGAGCCATGTCATTCGCACCGATCGCCATCGTCGGCCGGGCGTGCCTGTTGCCAGGCGCCCACACTCCCCAAGAACTCTTCGCGCTCACCCGTGACGGCCGGGACCAACTCCGTGACGCGCCGGCCGGCCGCTGGCGGGTGCCGGACGCTCACGTCGTTGCGACCGAAGGCTCCGAGATCCTCGACCACACGTGGACCCGGCGCGGCGGCTACGTCGAAGACTTCGAGTTCGACCGGGAGGGTTATCGGGTTCCTTCGAGCGAACTGACGAGCACCGACCCCCTCGTGCACTGGGTCCTGGATACAGCCAGGAAGGCTCTCGGCGACGCCGACCTCTGGGGAGCGGACGCGGCCGGGACCGGCGCCGTGCTCGGCAATCTCTCGTTGCCTTCGTCGGCGGCTTCCCGGTTTGCCGAGGGCGTCTGGCTCGGCGACCTCGCGGACCGCGTGGGCATCCCCACCGCCGTCGCCGGCGACCGCTTCAACAGCGGCCTGCCGGCTCACCTCCTGGCCCGGGCCCTCGGCCTCGGATGCGGTGCCTATTCCATCGACGCGGCGTGCGCCTCATCGCTCTACGCAATCGAGCACGCCTGCCGGTCCCTCCAGGAGGGACGCGCGGATCGCATGTTGGCCGGAGCCGTCAACGGCGCCGACGACCTCTTCCTGCACGTTGGCTTCTCGGCCCTCGGCGCGATGAGCAAGACCGGTCAGAGCCGCCCGTTCCACCGCGATGCCAACGGCCTGGTCGCCGCGGAAGGCTGCGGCTTCGTCGTCCTCGAGCGCCTCGAAGACGCCGTCCGCGCCGGCCGCACGATCCACGGCGTGATCCGTGGGGTGGGCCTGTGCAACGACGGCCGAGGCAAGGGACTGCTCGCCCCGAGCCAGGCAGGGCAGGAGCGCGCCATGCGCCTCAGCCTCGAACAGGCGGGCCTCGACGCTCGGGACGTGCCGTACATCGAGTGCCACGCGACGGGCACGCCGGTGGGCGACGCCTGCGAGGTCGCTTCGATGACCGCGGTCTACGGGGACCACGGCGCACGCATCGGCTCGCTCAAAAGCAACCTCGGGCACCTCATCACCGCCGCCGGGGTGGCCGGGCTCATCAAGGTCCTCGAGTCCCTGCGCGAGGGTGTGATGTTGCCGACCGCACACCAGGACGGACCCGACGACGCGCCCCTCGGCGCCCTCGAGTCTTCACCCTTCGAGACCCTGGACGGCCCCGTGCCGTGGGAAGGCCCCCGGCGCGCAGGGCTGAGCGCATTTGGTTTCGGAGGGAACGACGCCCACCTGATAGTCGAAGCCTACGACCCGTCACAGAGCTACGAGACCGCGCGGTCGGCCGTCGCGGCGCCCATCGTCGTGGTCGCTGTCGGCGCCCGGGTCGGCGACGGGCAGTCGACCGCCGACCTCGAACGGGCGCTCCCGGGCGGGACCCTGAAGCGCGCCGGGACGGTTCGAATTCCCCTCACGGAACTTCGCTTTCCCCCCGACGACCTGAGGAAGGCGAGCGGCCAGCAGACGATGCTGTTGAGCGCGACCCTCGAGGCGACCGCTGGGCTGACGCTACCCGCCGCCACGACCGGCGTGTTCGTCGGCTATCAGTGCGCCCCGGAGGTGTCTCGGTGGGGTGCCCGGTGGCGGGCCCGGTCCTGGGGAGAAACCCTCGGCGCCGACGCCGCATGGATCGAGGAAGCCCAGGACGCCTTCGCTCCGCCCCTCGAGGCCCCCCACGTCCTCGGCGTGCTGCCGAACATCCCGGCCAATCGCCTGAGCTCTCAGCTCGACCTGCGCGGCCCGAGCTTCACCGTCTCGGCCGAGGAGCTCAGCGGCATACGGGCCCTCGAGCTCGCCATCGAAGGCCTCACCCGGGGTGACCTCGACGCGGCGCTGGTCGGAGCCGTGGACCTCTCCACGGAGCCCGTGCACCGGGCGGCGACGGGCGACGACCGAGGCGCCGATGCCGCCATCATGCTGGTCCTTCGCCGAGGCGAAGACGCGGCCCGGGAAGGCCTGGCCGTCCTGGGTGAAGTGCGCGTCGGCCCGAGTACGGCCAAAGCCTTCGCGACGGGTCTCCCCCGGGCCCACGCAGCCGTCGGCCTGGTGGAAGTCGCGAGCGCCCTCATCTGCGTGGCCCGCGGCCGGCGCCCCGACGGTAGCCCGTGGACCGACATCGAGCGCCGGCTCTCGGTGACCGTCGATGCCCTCGGCGGACAAAGCGCCACAACCGAAGTTCACGCCGTCGGCACACCAGCAGAGGCTTTTGCAGAAGCCCCCGACGGTCCGTCCTTGGAGCTCTCGGCCCACCGCCCGACCGTCCAATTGCCGGCACTCCGGAAGCACGAAGGTATCGCCATGCAGACGATGGAACCCGCACCGGTATTGCCCCCGACATCCCACGATGGACCGGCGACGCCGCCCCTCAACGAGAAGGCGCCACGAGAGGCGGCCCGAGCCGACAGTGCGACGCAGTCGCGCCAAGGCGTCAGGCCGCCGGCCGTGGCGCCGGCAGTGCACGAAGCGCCCGCACCCGCGCCCGCTCCCGGCGCCCCAGTCCCCACCGGTCCAGCCATCGGTACGGCGAGCCCCGCTGGCCATCCGGTCTCGGCCTTTGCCCAGCATCAGGTGGCGATGGCCCAGGCGCACATGGCGTTTGTCGAACAGCAAGCCCAGCTGCATCAGCAGTTCTTGCAGACGATCTTGACGCCGTTGGGGTCCGCGGGCGTCGGGGTTTCCGCTCCCGTTTCCGCTCCCGTTTCCGCTCCCGTTTCCGTTTCCGCTTCCGTTTCCGTTTCCGCTTCCGTTCCCGTTCCCGTTTCCGCTCCCGTTTCCGTTCCCGTTTCCGCTTCTGTTGCCGTTCCCGCTCCCGCAGCCGCTTCAGTCCCTGCTTCCGCAGACGTTCGCGTCGAGCTCCCCCTTGCCTTCCGCCCGTCCGGCCCCGCGTTCACCCGGGAGGACCTGCTCCTGCACTCCGGCGGAGCCATCAGCGAGATTTTCGGTCCGCTCTTCACGCAGCAAGACGGGTTCGACGTGCAGGTCCGCATGCCCGAGCCGCCGCTCTTGCTTGCCGATCGCTGTACAGGCATTCAAGCAGAACCCGGCTCCATGAAGAAGGGGACCTGCTGGACCGAAACGGATGTTCGGGAAGACTCCTGGTACCTGCACGACGGCCAGATGCCCGCCGGCATCATGATCGAGTCCGGCCAGGCCGACCTCTTCCTGATCAGCTACCTCGGCGCCGACTTCCTCAACAAGGGCGAGCGCGCCTACCGGCTTCTAGGCTGCGAGATGACCTGGCACGGGGACCTGCCGCAGACCGGCGAG
>JAFDCW010000418.1 GCA_019312705.1 Deltaproteobacteria bacterium | reverse complement strand
TGATGGACTTCATCCAGCAGCGTGCGCCGCTCTTCCACGGTTAGCGCTCTCGCGCGGTGCGAGCTCCGCTGCCACCACCGGCCCTTGGTCGCCAGGTTTGCAGCATGGTTGGCGCCGGGCTGCTAGAGTGGCCAGGTGTTCCTACGAAAAGCAGCGCTCAGGCCGGTGGCGAAGTGGGCCGTCGTCGACGACGGCGCGGTCGAAGTCATCGAGCGTGAGCTCGAAAACCAGGACGACGACCTCCAGGCGGTCCTCGACGTCTCCTATCGTGACTTCGAGCGGCGGCAGCCAGCCCTCGCTGAGTGGCTCTCGGAGGAGGTCTCGAAGCGCCAGGACGAGCTCGCCCAATCCCTCGGCTACTTCCTCATGGTCACGGTCTTCAGGGCATTTCGCGAGGCCTTCCCAACCCGCCTCGGCGAGGTGGACGAGGGGGCCCTTCAGATCGCCCTCGGCACGCTCCTCGCGGACGAAGAGCTGCGGGCCCACGACCCCCTCGAGGTCCTCGATAGCGACGACGTGGTCGCGATGGGACAACCCTCGGTTCTGGCCTACGTCCAGCATCACCTCGAAGAAGCGCTGGCGCAGGCGGGCGATGCCGCCAACCTCGACGACCTCGACCGAATCTACCGCGCGGTGCTCGTAGAAGTCATCGCGCTCTCCGCCGCGGTAGACGCGCCGGCCGGCACGGTCGTCGACGCCTTGGCCTAAACAGCATCGTAGGTCGCGCGATCCACGGCGCGATCTGGCCCCGCTTGTGTCTCACGCGACCTGCGACACTGTTTGGTCAGCCGTTTTCGCGTTCTTGGGGAGACGTGGCGCCTTCTTCGGCGAAGGCTTCGACGGCCTCTTCTACCGCTTCCCGGGGTGCGAGGGAGGCGTCGATGCGCACCCGGGGTGCCGCCGCCGACAGCGAGGCGATCTCCCGAAAGACGTAGTGAACGACACCGTCGGGCAGGGCTCCTTCTTCGACGACAACACGCTGCGGCAGACCGTGCCTGGCCAGCTCCTGCCGGCCCTGCGCGAGCTCGGCTTCAGGCGCCCCACACTTCTTGGGACCCTTCGAGTCTTTGTCCCTCTGGAGCAAAGAAGAACGCCGTGGCCAGCGCACCTGCCGACAGCGGAAGAAGCCAGACCAACCGGCGGTCGCGCCACCCGCGTCTGATCGCTCCGCCATCTCGCTCCTGTGCCCCACGACCTTCTGTCATCGCATCCTCCTGCGAACGTCTGTCCGCCTCTTCGCGTCGGCGGGCGGGCCCGGGTCACGTCTCCCCTGGGCAACCTCCCGGTCCGTGTCTCGGCCTTCGTAGGGCAATGGACACTCGCCGGGCGCGAAGGTTCCCCGGGGTTGGCGCCAAGTGACCAAGAAAGGCACGGGATGCTTGCGATCACGGCCCGGGTTCCGGCAATTATGAATCGAACCGTGCTCGCCGCGTCTAGGGGCGAATCTGGAGACTATTCATGCGCCCGACTTCAATATTCTTGGTGGCCGTTCTGTTCTCGTGGGGCTGTTCAACGGACGATCCGGGTCCGAGCGACGCAACCACCGACTCGGGGACGGCGAGTGACTCGTCCGTCCCGGATGACGCGACGGCAGGCGACTCCTCGCTTCCCGACGACGCGACCGCAACCGACTCGATGGTAGCCATCGACTCCAGCACACCGCCAAGCGACGCGGGCACCGACACCAGCACCGCCGTGGACTCGAGCACACCGCCAAGCGACACGGGCACCGACACCGGCACCGCCGTGGACTCGAGCACATGCACCCCCGAGTCCACCGCGGCGTTCTGTTCACGCATGTCGGCGACCTGCGGCTCGATAAGCGGCACCGACAACTGCGGCGCGGCCCGGACCGAGAGCTGTGGGGTCTGCGCAGGAGCGCTGACCTGCGCGGGGGGCTCGGCCGGCGCCAACGCATGCGGCTGCACGGCCCCCCCGAGCCTCACGGGGCTCACCGTGTCCTGCGCCGGTGGTAGTCCCCGCGTCTCCTTCACGGGGACGACCACCATCTACGCATATACCTATGCCAGCGGCACCGGGGCGCCGAGGGCGTGCAACCTCAGCCCGGCCACCCTGGTGGGCGCGCCCGGCTTCAACCGGCTCACCCTCCTAGGAGGACCTTCCGCCGGCCAATGCGGGCTCTTCCGTCTCTGCGCATACGAGATGATGTGCGACACGGACTATTCGCCCGGGCGCCTCATCTCTATGTGCGTCGACTCGGCTGGCAGCGTCACATGCACGGTTGGGTGAGCCATCCGGCGTGATGCCTGAGGCTTGTCGGCGCCGGCGCTCCCTCGCGAGCCTCAACCTGCGGCGAGGCGCGGCGTGAAACGGTCCACGACCCAGCGGGTCGTGCCCGGGAACCAGCGCGCGAGAGCGTTCATGCGGGGATAGATGAGGCGCGCGCGGTCGCGGTCGAGGGCCCGGCCGATGCGGCGCGCGAGCTCCTTCGCGGTGCCCTTGGGCTGGGCGCGCATCATCGCCGTCGTATCGTAGGCTGCGAGGCCCGATGCGGCCATGTCCGTGTCGGCGATAATCCCGGGGTAGACTGTGAGCACCGAGACGCCATGCGGGGTGAGCTCTGCGCGCAGGGCCTCGGACGCGCCGGCGATGCCGCCCTTGCTGGCATTGTAGTAGATCATCCCCGGCGTCGGAGCGAGGGAGGCCATCGAGGCGATGTTGACGATCGCCCCGTCGCCGCGCTCGATCATGCCGGGCAGCGCCGCACGGATGAGCCTCAGGGGGACGGCGAGGTTCAGCAGGAGCGAGCGCTCCCCGGCCTCGCAGTCGACCGTCGCCGACGGGGAGATCACCTGCACGCCGGCGTTGCTGGCGTCGTGGCGAGCGCGCCGCGCCTGACGGCAATAGTAGCCTTCAAGCGTCGCGGGCTCTGTCGTCTTTTTCAACGGGTCAGGAAGTAGAGCAGCACGATGGCCACGCAGGTCACAGCCGCTCCGATAGCCAGCTTCTTCAGGGCGGCTCGCACGTCGTCGTTCTGATCGTTTGCTCGTTCCGCAAACGATACGAGCCTGGCTTCATCGAGGGAGCGCCTCTGAGCTTCGGTGAGAACGACGTAGCGGAGGTAGTAGTGTGTGCCCTTCCCGTTCAGTCGATAGACGCGTCGCGGGTCACCCATGTCGGCGAGGTGTTGATTGAGCGCCGGCACCAGCACATCGAGGACCTCGGCATTCGACGCGCCGCGTCCGCCGAGCTCTGCTGCGGCGGCTGGACAATCGCGCTCCGGATCGAAATCGATCTGACACTGGCGCACCGCATTGCGAAAAGCGCGCACCGGTCCTCCGTGCCCCTCCCATCCTCGTCCCTGAAATCCGGGCATGCGCGACAGGAACACCCACGCTGCCTGGAGCTCCGCATCCCACGCGTAACCCATCACGAAGGTGGGATCTCGGGACATGGCATCGTCGTCCGCGTGACCGAGGTCGAGCCCAGCAGCCCGGTAGCGAGCGAGCATCTCCTCGAGTGCAGCGCGCTCAGCGGGGTCGGGCTCGGCAGAAGCCGCAGCGGCCTCTTCGGCTTCCTCCGCAGCATATTCTTCGAGCTCCGACCCGAGGAGATCCAGGAACCCGCCGATGCCCTCGGCAACGACCTGCCGATCCTCGAGCTTGTCCGTTACCCGAATTACCTGACCCACTCGGCCGTCTTCGGTCGGGTTCAAATCGATACATCGAAGGTCACCGGACTCGTGCAGGACCGCGAACGGGATCCACGCCGGGTCGAAGTAGAGAGGGCGCACCGGTCCCTGCGCACGCCACTCGAGCCCACCGTCGTGGCCATCCTCCAGGAACCCGAGCATCTCTCGGTGGAGCGCGACCATGTTGTCCAGGCTCACCAACTCCGTGTAGGCGATGAAACCCTGCACTCCTTCTTGCTCGGACCACGCCCGTCGAAAATCGTCGGGCAGTGAGACGCCGAGCGCTGCTTCGGCGAGCGCGAATTGGTCTGCACTCGCCCCCGGTCTCAGCGCCGCATCCGGAGCATGCGCATCGATCGCGTCCCTGAGTTGGTCCCAAGCACTCACCGTGCGCGAAACTAGTCCGGACGGCCCAGGCCCGCAAACAGGAAGCGGCCGAAGATCCCCTCAAGGCCGGTACAAGAGCCCCAACGTCGCGCAGCCGATAGCAAACATGAAGCCCATCGAGGCTCCATAACGCCCATTCTGCGAAGTACCGCGCTTTGCTGGGACGCGATCAGTACAGCAGGGGCATCAGCGCAACCTTCTGCCCGACCATGATCCTCTCGGTCTTCTGGAAGGGCATGACCTCACGCGGCGCCGTCGTCGCGATGGTCGTCGGCTTCGCCTGCGTGCCCTTCTTCAAGATCATCGCCCCGGAGTTCCCCGTTGTCGGGCCCTTTTTCGCGGCCCTCGAAGAGCTGCCCCCCGCCTTCATCCTCTCGGCCCTGGCGGGGGTCACGGTGGCCTCTTCGACCCGGAGGGGCGGAAGCGAATCGCGGGGGCGGCCGAGGAGCTCGAAGAGGCCGCCGACGCCGGGACCTGAAGGTCAATCCGGACCGAGCACCACGATCGACGTCCTCGACGCCGCCTCGAAAAGCATCTCCGCCCGGACCATGGGGGCAAAATCCTGAGTGAAGGGAAGGTCGATCGTGCGGCCGAGAACGCTGTAGAGACATCGTTCGACGGTGCGCGGTAGGCCGGGCCCCGGGCGAACAGCGTGGGTATATCTCGAGCTCCACTCCATCACGCCGCGGAAAGGGGGCTGCTCGTAGAGTCGTCCGCCTCGCACGAGGCACTCGGCGAAGGCTCGTCTTTTCGCCTGAAGATGACTCCGGACTACGTCGGTGGACAACGGCCCGGCGACGAGGGTGTAGGTCACACGCAGACGTGGCGCGAAGGTCGGCCGCCCGGACCAGTCGGTGCGGTCGACGACCTCGATCAACGGGTCGTCTCCCGGGCTGGTGGGCTCGCGTACCACCCTCAACCGGAGCTCGGCGGCTCCGTGTGGAGTCGGTGGTCGGACGAGGCCAGTCACGAATATCTCTCCGCATCTCCCCGCGGATTCGTCGACGGCGTACTGGATCAA
>JAFDCW010000417.1 GCA_019312705.1 Deltaproteobacteria bacterium | reverse complement strand
GTGTCCCATCTCGGCTCCGTGCCGTTACGCGGTCGCGGGATGGGACACCGCGGCGACCGTCATCCCGCCACGTCTACCGGGCTTTCTAAGTGAGACGAGGCTGGGAGAGATCGGTGGGACAGGACACCAAATCAAAGGCGGTACGCCCAGTGCGAGTGGGAGGTTCCGGCGGTGGGGTGGATGCGGAGGCCCGTGCGTGAGCACGTACACCATGCGGCGCGGAATGATCCCGCCGTGGTCGCGACACCACTCGAGCAACTGCGAAAGTTAGGAGCGGAGCAGACGCCCCCTGCCGGGACCGGGATCATCCCCGTTTAGCACCCCCACCAACGAGGTCCCTCGGAGACCACCAGTTCATCGGCAGGTGGCTCGGCTCAGGCATATCAGGCGTGCTTGGGGAGGTCTGCGAGAAGGCGTCGGGCGACGTCAGTCGACCAGAGCCGGATTGCCGACCGGTGCCTCCAGCGGAGGTAAAAGCGTCCGGCAACGGGGCCCCCTCCGTCGTCCGCGACACGACACCCGCCCCCCACAGCGCCAACTCCGGTTGTCGCGTAACAAAGCCCCTGGAGCTGGAGGCACCCCCGAGCACGCCGTCAATCCAGAACACAGTCCTACCGATCGTGCTCCGCGCCCCGCCGTCATCGGAGCCCGCCGAGCCTAGGGCAGCACAGTCGGCTCGGCCCCGAAGCTGAGGATGACGTCGCCGCAGGTGTACGACGTGCCACTCGCGGTCCGGTAGCGGAAGGAGTCGACCACGACGTAGTAGGTCCCGGGGTCGAGGGTCGTGATGATGCGTGACTGCCGCACCTCGATGCCGGATCCGCTGGAACAGCCGAAGACCGTCTCGCCGCAGGGCAAGTCATCGCTGCAGGCGACCTGAGTGCTGCGCTCGTCGCAGACGTTCCGGAGGTAGACGATGGTATCGATGCCGACGTCGCCATCCGCATCACGAAGGTCGATGACCACCCGCTGGCGAGCGGTCACGGTGATCGCATAGACGAGGTCCGGCCCGTTCGCGCGCTGGTCGGAACCGCACCCGGCATCGGGGGCGGTGCGCTGGTACGTCTCGTCGTCGCCGTTGCCGCAGAGATCTATCCTCACCATCGCCCCGTTCGCGAGGGGCGGAACACCGGCGCAGGCCACCGGTACCGGGTTGCATGCTCCGTCCGAGCACCCAAAGGGACAATCCGTCCGGGTTTCGTCACTACCGAGATGGTTGCAGACGAGCAGCCGGTCACGGTCACATTCGGCCACGTCGGGTTCACAAACCTGGTCCTCGCAGCCGCCCCCGGTCGGGTCGCAGTAGTCGCCGTCGGCCGCACAATCGACCCGCTCCTCGATACCGTCAACGCACCTGACCTGCACATTGCCCACGCACCGCCGGGGCCCAGTGCAAGGAGTCGAGACGTCGGGCATCGCCGCGTCACGGGGAGGAGGCGGCGGCGGCGGCGGCGGCGGCGGCGGCGGGGGACGGGCGTCCCCGTCTGGACGGCCGCTGTCCATCTGCCGTGTGGGCATTCCGGTATCCGCACGGGTCCCGGAGTCCGAGACCGTCTCACCCCCGAGGAGGCCGTCGTCGGGGCTCACGATGGCGCTGCATCCTGCGGTCGCGGTGGTCAGAAGAATGGCCAGCGTGAAAGTGAAGCGATAAGACTCCATGCTTCAGAATAGCTCAGTGCGAGCACGCGCTCAACCGAACCCCCGGTCCCCGAGGGGCCGGGACGCCGCCGGGGGAGTCATCACCGGGGGATCAGTGCGCGCACGTTCCCGGTCGAGGCGTTGACCAGGTCGCGAATGACTTCGAGCAGCTGATCGCGGCTGTACTCGCCCTTTTCGAGGATCCTCGCCACATGTCCATCGAGGCGCTCTCGGTCGACTTCGTCGAGCTCCTTTGCCGTCACCACGACGATTGGCAGGTCCTGGTACCGCTCGTCGGCCCGCACCCGAGCCAGGAACTCGAAGCCGTCGACGACGGGCATCATCAAGTCGAGGAGCACGATGCGCGGGATCGACTCTTCGAGGGCCGCGAGGCCCTCACCCCCATGGGCCGCTTCGGCGACGGTCCATCCGTGCTTGGACAGGGTTCGCCGAACGAGAGATCGAAGGTCCTCGTCGTCTTCGATCACGAGAACCTGGGGACTCGGGTCGTTGGCTCGGTACGCCTCGAGCACTTCGACGAGGCGTCCCCTGTCGATCGGCTTGGTGATGAACTCGGCCGCACCGAGTGCCATGCCGAGGTTTCTTTCGTCGGAGATGGTGACGAGAATGATCGGAATGTCTCGCGTCTTGTCATCGGACTTGAGGTCCGTGAGCACGGCCCATCCATCGGTCCCGCGCATCATCACGTCGAGGGTGATGGCGACCGGAGAGAGCTCCCGAGCCAGACGTACACCCTCCTCACCATCTTGAGCGCAGACCACGGAGAACCCCGCGTCTCCGAGCGTCGTGCGGAGGAGCTCCTGCACCTCGGGGTCGTCATCGACCACGAGGACCAGGCGCCCCGCGGGACCGAACCGGTCCAGTCGTATGGATGAAGAGCTGCGCCCCGCCTGCCGCGAGCTCGAGGCGCGATTGTCCGAGCGCGCCGGGAGCACGAGGGTGAATGTAGAACCCGCTCCTTCGACGCTCTCGACCTCGATCGAACCACCGAGCATCTCGCAGTAGTGGCGAGTGATGGTCAGCCCGAGGCCGGTCCCACCGTACTTGCGCGTGGTCGATACGTCGGCCTGGGTGAAAGAGAGGAAGACCCGGGACAGTTGGCCGGCGTCCATGCCGATGCCCGTATCTTTCACCGCAAACCGAACGTTCTCTGCCGCCTCGGAAACCTCGAGACGCACCGTGCCATCGTGGGTGAACTTGGCGGCGTTGCTCAGAAGATTGAGCAGGTTTTGGCGAAGTTTCGTCGGGTCTGTATGCATTTCGCTGACGACGTCGACGAAGTCGACGACCAGCTCGTTGCCGTTCTGCTTCATCAGCGGCAGGACCGTGTCGACCACCTGCCCGACGACGTCACGGATGACCACGTCTTCGAGGTACAGGTCCATTCGGCCGGCCTCGATCTTGGATAGGTCGAGGATGTCGTTGATGAGGTTTAGGAGGTGGCGCCCAGCCCCGTGCACCTTCTGAATGTCCGCGAGCATCTCCCGGCCGCTCAGCTCGTCAGCTTCCTCCATCAACATCTCGCTGTAGCCGATGATCGCGTTCATCGGCGTGCGCAGCTCGTGACTCATGTTGGCGAGGAAGGCGCTCTTGGCGCGGCTCGCCGCGAGGGCCTGGTCACGTGCTGCGACGAGCTCGGCCTCGGCTTCCCGCTGCCGGGTGATGTTTCTCCCGTAGACGTTCAGATAGCCGCCCGACGGTATCGGCGCCATGCCGAGGCGCAGGGTACCGTCGTCGGTTTCTTCTTCGAGCTCGAAGGGCTCATCGAGTTCGATGGCCTTGATGATGCGCGCCTGGAGCGTCTCGGGTACGCGGTTGTCTTCGTCAAGCTTCCAGTGCCGCAACAGAACTTCTGCGGCGCCGTTTGCGTAGACGACGGTGCCCTGCCGGTCGATGCGCAAGACGGGATGGGGGTTTTCGTCGGGGAAACGCGCGAGGTCCCGGACCCACTTCTCGGCGAGGCGGTGGTCGGTGACGTCCCGGCCGTAGAGATTGAGATAGGGCGCTTCGGCAATCGGGGTGACGGTCAGCACGTATTCGCGGCCGCCCACGTTCTGTTCGACCTCGACGGTCCTGGTTTGGGCGACCGCCTTTTCGAGGCTCTTGCGAATCTCTTCGGGAACCGTGTCACCGACGACCGCGCTCCAGTGAGCGAGGAGCGGCGTGCTGGGGGCGTTGGCGTAGAGCAACCGCCCGTCGAGGCCGACGCGCAAGATTGGATAGGGCGCCTCGTCGGGGAATTTTGCGAGGGACTCCACCGTCGAGATCGAGCCCCAATCGAATTTCTTGCGAGGTTGATCGGGCATCGGCGGGGCTACGGTACCAGCGGAAGGCCAAATTCCCAGAGCCTTGGCGCCGTACCTCACCTTGCCGCACACAAACGCACCGGGCCGGACGCAAGCGATGCGTAGTCCATGCTCGCCGCCGACGGGCAGTGCTGGTACATTCTCGCTTCCGACCCGCCGCTTGGGCGCCGGTCGCGGGCGACGGTGGGGACGGGTACTTGGGCGGCGAGGCTGTGCGCAGCGACGAAGCGGAGCAGAAGGGTCGGATCCTGGTTGTCGACGACAACGAGGACAATCGAGACATGCTCTCTCGTCGACTCACCCGAAAGGGATATGACGCACCGGTCGCCGAAGACGGGGCGAGCGCCCTGGAGCGCATCGCGTCCGGGGGTATCGACCTGGTCCTCCTCGACGTGATGATGCCCGGCATGTCGGGCGTCGAGTGCCTGCAGAAGATCCGCGAGGACCACCCCAAGACTCGGCTTCCGGTCATCATGGCCACGGCGAAGACCGAGAGCAAAGACGTCGTCGAGGCCCTGAACAGCGGCGCCAACGACTACGTGACCAAGCCCATCGACTTCCCGATTCTCCTCGCCCGGGTCGAGAGCCAACTGAGCATTCGAGATGAGGCCGCCGAAGCCGCCGTTGCCGCCGAAGCCGCCGGGGCAGCAGCTGCGGTCGATCTGTCGGCGGGTCTCCGAGAGGGCACGGTAGTCAACGACAGCTACGAAATCCTCGACATGGTCGGCCATGGCGGGTTCGCCGCCGTCTATCGCGCCAAGCAGCTCAGCACGGGGCAGATGGTCGCTCTCAAGTGCCTGTCCCCGGACCGCGTCGCCCGCGACCCGTCGTCGGTCGAGGTCAAACGCTTCATTCAGGAGATGAAGCTCATCGGCACGATCAATCACCCAAACGTCGTCCGCCTCATCGACTCGGGCAGCATCTCCTGCGCCGGAAACATCGTCGCAACGGCGGGGCCCGGATGGTCCGAGTCCCCTGCCGTGCCCCAGCCTGGCGACGGGCGAAACGGTGTCGCAGTCGCCGACCGCAGACCGCAAGAACGAGGACGACCCCATCAGTCGTACCCGACCGTCGGCGAGCGACCAGGCGCCCGCCGCCAGCTTCGATGTTCCGTACATCGTCATGGAGTATCTCGAGGGCGAGACCCTCGCGGACCTCCTGACCGAGCGCGAGATCCTCGGCCCGAGCGAAGCCATCGATATCCTGCTTCCGGTCTTGGGCGCCCTCTCGGCGGCCCATGACGAGGGCATCGTGCACCGCGACATCAAGCCCGCAAATATCTTCCTGGTCACCGACAAGAAGAAGCAGGTCACTGCGAAGGTCCTCGATTTCGGCATCGCCAAGCTGGTCGAGCGCGCCGGCGAGGCGCTCACCGTCGACGACTCGTTCATCGGCACCCCGGAGTACATGGCCCCGGAGCAGGGGCGCGGAGAGCGGGACCTCGACCCCCGGGCCGATCAGTTCTCCGTGGCGGCCATTCTTTACCACGCGATCACCGGTCGAAAGCTGTACGTGGCGGGGAACCTCATCGGCCTCGTACGCCTAGTCAGCGAAGGGGAGTTCGAAGCCCCGCGAGCCATCCGCGACGACATCCCGGAGGGCCTCGAAAAGGTCATGCTGCGCGCCCTCGACCGCGACAGGGACCGTCGGTTCGCGAGCGTCGTGAGCTTCGGCAAGGCCCTCCTTCCCTATGCAAGCGAGGCGACCCAGCGCCTCTGGCAAGACCGCTTGGCACACGCGAGCGACCCCGCTCCGGCGCCGCGACCCCGACTGCAAACTCGGGGAGAAACGCCCAACGCCCTGGCCCGAGAACAAGAAGAGCCCGCAAAGCACGAGGGACAGTCCGATACGTCAGGTCCGGTCGACATCGTCTCCCCCGCGGCGAAGCAGAGCGACCCCGCTGCAATCTCGCCGACCCCATCGAACATAGCTGCGCGTCCGTCTGCGGACGATACGCGCAGGGTCAAGGTCATCGGCGAAGCGCGACCTGCGGCCGCGGCCCAGCAACCCCCCATGTGGATGTGGCTCGCCCTCCTCGCAACCCTCGCGGTGCTCGGCTTCGCCGCGGTGTCCCTCGGGTTCTGACGTCGGTCGCAGTCAGCCTTTGAGGAGCGCGTTTACCTTGTCCACCAGACGCTTGAAGTCGACGGGCTTGGTGTCGTAGTCGTCGCAGCCCGCGGAGAGGGCCCTTTCCCGATCGCCGCTCATGGCGTGGGCCGTGAGGGCGATGACGAGGATGTGCGCCGTCTTTTCATCGGCCTTCAGGCGCCGGGTGGCTTCCCACCCGTCCATCTTCGGAAGGCTCATATCCATGATGACCAGGTCCGGACTTTCGGCCTGGGCCTTCTCCACGCCGTCCACGCCGTCGACGGCGATAATCACGTCGAAGCTCTTCCGGGTGAGGCGACGGGAGAGCATGTCGCGGTTGAGCTCGTTGTCTTCGACGAGGAGAATACGTGCCACGGAGGAGGTATACCACCGCACCAACGGCTTGTAAGCTGAGCCGTGAGCCATGCCTCGGAAGGCGCCACGCATCCGCTTCCTCGCGGACCTCGCCCCGGGTGCTGAGCGCCTCGACCGCGTCGTGGGCAAGGCCCTCACGGGCCTCGGCGTGGTCTCTTCGACCCGGGAGGCGCGGCAGTTGGTTGAGGCGGGCATGGTCACCGTGGACGGTCGGCGCGCAGATCGCCCCTCGCAAAGACTCCGAGGCGGTGAGCGGGTCGAAGTCGATGACCCTCGACGGTGGCGAGAAGACGCGCCGAAGCGGGTCACCCTCGACGAGGCGGCGATCGTGCACGACGACTCCCTTTTGATCGCCGTAAACAAGCCGTCCAACCTGCCGACCAACGCCACGCGCAACCCCGACCGAGACCATCTACTCGCGGCGACGGCGCGTTTCCTCGAAGAGCGAGACGGTGCGCCCTCCCCGGAACTCTTCGCGGTCCACCGCTTGGACGCAGGGACCTCCGGCGTCGTCGTAATGCCCAAGGGCCGGGAGGCAAACGCGTCGCTAGCAAAGGCCTTCAGCGAGCGTCGGGTCCTGAAGACCTACGACGCCGTCGTCTTCGATGAAGAGCAGAGCCTGCCCGACCGCTTCATCGTCGAGGCGTACCTCAAGGCCCAGGGCCGCCGCTCCGTCGCTGTGCGCGCCGGCGGGCGACCCTCACGAACCGAGTTTCGGGTGATGCGTCGAGCCGGCCCCCGGGCCCTCGTCGAGGCTCGGCCGACCACCGGGCGCATGCATCAAATCCGCGTGCACCTCTCGGGCCGCGGCGCACCGATCCTCGGCGACCACCTGTACGGAAATCGTGACGCCCACGGGCCGCGGCTGATGCTGCACGCCCGGCGCCTGGTGATCCCGCATCCGGAGGATGGCCGGGAGCTGGTCCTCACGGCGGCGACGCCCCAGGCGCTCATCGACGCTTTGGGGTGAGGGTCACCCCCCCCCGGAATCGCAGACACCTGGACAGAAGAAAGTCATAGCGACGCAACTCCCTATGGAGATTCCCCTGCACGCGCCGCAGCAGTACTCGCGGGCTATGGTGCAGTCGGCGTTCGTCCAGCAAGCGCCGCCGCCATCAGAGGGCACGCCTCCGTCGACGACGAAAAGGCACGTCTCGCTGGCGCACTGTCCCCCGGGGCACGACGCCCCGTCGGCCAGCGGCGTTCCTGGCACACATGAATGACGAGCGAGATTGCACGTTTCGGTCCCATTGCAGGCCTCCAGGTCCGCACAGTCGATGTCTGCGGAACAGGTGAATGTGCAATCGGCATCACACCCGTCCCCGTTCGTCAGATTTCCGTCGTCGCATTCTTCAGCGGGCAGCGTCGCCGGGTCCACGAAGCCGTCGCCGCAGAGCGATGGCAGGCAGGTCGCACGGAGGCAGATGTCTCGGGTGACCGGGTCCATGTCGCGGTCGCAAGCCGAGCCGTCGCCGAATGGCGTGCTCGCTTGGCATACATTCGCAGCCGAACAGACATCCCGGGTGCATGAGTTGCCGTCGTCGCAGTCGACGGACGCCTCGCAGGAGAAGGTGCAATCGTTGTCGCAGCCGTCACCTTCGATGAGATTGGCGTCGTCGCATTGTTCGGGGGAAGCCACCGCACCGTCTCCACAACCCAAGGGGGCGCACGCTCCCCCTCGACACTGGCTCGAGAGAGCGCAATCCGTACCGTCGGGTGCCGGGCCGCTCTGCACGCAGAGATGCGCAGCCGTGAAGCACGCCTCTTCCCCATTGCAGAGTTCCCCGTCGTCGCACGCCGCTCCGGCAGCACACGAGAACGTGCAGTCGTTGTCACAACCGTCTCCCTCGATGCCGTTGCCGTCGTCGCACTCATCGCCGCCGTTGACGTCCCCGTCGCCGCAAACGGGGTCCGGCCCGACGTCCCCTCGCGCGTCGCCGCCGTCGCGGGTACGGATCGTCGGCCCGGAATCGAGGGCCGAATCCATGGAGCCGTCTGCGACTCCTCGTTCGCCGGAATCGAAGCCGATCCGCCCGCAGCCCGAGGCAATCAACAACGGCGCCGCCAGCGCCACCAAGGCGACGATGTGCGCGTACCGCCGATTCGCCCGAACCATCGCCTTCCATTCTACCCGCCCGGGGCCCGGAGGAAAACCCGAGGCCTGCAATGCGCCGTAGACCGCCGTTCAATCGAGCATGTGACGAACTG
>JAFDCW010000416.1 GCA_019312705.1 Deltaproteobacteria bacterium | reverse complement strand
GGCTCCCCAATGAGCCCGGCATGCCGGGCGTGGTGCACGTGATGGACCCGGAGCCCTATCGCTACTCCTTCGGCGACACCGAAGAGGAGCGCACGAAGAACAACCTGCGCTATCTCGAGGAGGTCATCGACTACGAAGGGCCCGATCAGATCGCCGCGTTCTTCATCGAAGCCGTCACCGGGACCAATGGCATCCTGCCCCCCCCGAAGGGCTACCTCCAAGGCCTCCGCGCCCTGACCGAGAAGCACGGGATCCTGCTCGTCTGTGACGAAGTGATGGCCGGATTTGGCCGGACGGGCAAGAAGTTCGCGTTCGAACACGGAGGCATCGTCCCCGACATCGTGACGATGGCGAAGGGCCTCACGAGCTCCTACGTGCCGCTCGGGGCGATGGGCGTGAGCGCGAAAATCGCCGAGTACTTCGACGATCACGTCTTCTGGGGAGGGCTGACCTACAGCGCCCACGCATTCGGTTGCGCGACGGCGATCGCGGTCATCGAGGTCATGCAGGAGGAGGGCCTCGTCGAGAACGCCGCGAAGCTCGGCGCTGTGATGCGGGAGGAGATGGACCGGCTGACCGCGAAACATCCGTCGGTGAAGGTCGGCCGTCAGATCGGCCTCTTCGGGATGATCGATATCCAGAAGAACGCGGCCGGTGATCCCATGGCGCCGTACAACGGAAGCCACCCCGCGATGACCGCCCTAGGCAAAGCCTTCCGCGACAAGGGCCTGTTCACCTTCGTTCGGTGGGGCAGCTTCATGTGCAATCCGCCGCTCTGCATCACAGAAGAACAGCTACGCGAGGGCTTCGCCATCATCGACGAATGCCTTCACGTGACCGACGAGGCCTACACCTAGACACCGCCCTCGACACCTCGACGCCTCGGGCCTAACGTGCGCGGGCCATGTCTGCACACCGTACCTCGCACGCTGCCCTCTCTCTGTCGGCGGTCACCCCGGCGGCGCTGCTCGTCATCGCCTCGATGACGGCCTGCGACGGCGGCGACCGACCGGCCGGCCCGGCGCCCGAAGAGACCGCCCTACCCTCGCCAACTGGGACGCCGGCCGACGAGGACCCGACCGACGCGCCGCCGGAGCAGGTCCCGGAGATCCGGCCCGGGATCCTGCAGGGATACCTGGCACCGGCCGACATGCCGGATAGCCTCGGCCTCGTGCCCCCGCCCCCCGCCGAAGGGTCCGCATCCCTCGAGCGAGACCACGCCGTGAGCCGCGCAACCATCGAGGCTCGAACCGATGCGCGCTTCGAGCTCGCGACGACCGACGCAGACCTCACGTTTCCCAGCGCCGCCGAGCGGTTCGTTTGTGCGATCGGCTCACCGATCAGCGAAGAGCAGACGCCGCACCTCTACATGCTGCTCCGGCGCACGCTCGCAGACGCGGGGCTCTCGACCTACGGAGCGAAGAACGAATACAACCGAGCCCGGCCCTTCATGGAGAACGGCGTAGCCAACTGCACGCCAGACGAGGACGAGGAGCTGCGCCATGATGGCTCGTACCCCTCGGGACATACGGCCATCGGCTGGGCCTGGGCGCTCTTGCTCGCCGAGCTCGTGCCCGAACGCGCCAACGAGATCTTCGCCCGGGGGCTCGCCTTCGGAGAGAGCCGAATCGTATGCAACGTGCATTGGCAGAGCGACGTGGACCAGGGCCGTCTCCTGGGCGCCGCTGCGGTCGCCCGATTGCACGCCGACGAGAGCTTCAGTCGTGCGATGCAGGCCGCCAAGCGTGAGCTCGCCGCCGTGGCAACGGAGGGCGCCACGCCGCCCGCCGAAGCCTGCGCCGCCGAAGCCGCAGCCCTCGCCGCACCCGCCGGGGACGACGGCACCGAATAGGGCCGTGGCGGCCGCTCAGCGGCTCACTCCGAGTACTCGGCCATCCGCAAGTGCGCTATGCTCAGCGCATTATGAAACTTGCTTGGTTGCTCAGCGCGTGCATCGCGGTCTCGACCGCAGCCTGTAGCGTCGACCAGTCCGCGATTCCCAGGCCGGGCGATGGCGGGTCCGATACCGCCGTCGCCGATAGCGGCGCGGCCGACACGGCGAGCCCCCCTGACTCGTCGAGCCCCCCCGACTCGTCGGGCCCGCCCACAGACGCCGCCCTCGACGCCCCCGACGCCCCCGACGCCGTGGTGCCGCCCGATTCCGCCGTATTGCCCGACTGCGGGATCCACCCGATCGATGCATGTGCGGCCTCGCACATGGACGTTGACGAATGCTCGGTGCTCTTCGACGCTCGCGAGGTTAGGCCCCGATGCCCCGTGGTCTCGACGGTGAGCCTGAGGTGCAGCTCCGGCCAGACGTACTGCGACGGCGCGGGTGCGGTGGTCGACGTTTGGTTCCAATTCGACCTCGGTGAGACGATGCCGGTCGATCAAGCTCGTTTCATCGCGGGGTGGTGGTTTGACCGCCCCGACGAATTCGAAATCTGGGTCTCCGATTTGCCGACGGACATTCCCGGCGGCGGCGCCACCCGCGTGCACGTCGGGACGGCCCACGCCAACCCGTGGAATTGCGTCACGGGTGAGGCGTGTAGCGACGAGGTTCCCCAGGGATGTTGCCCCGACGGGCGCAGCGCACCGCAGGTCACCGATCAGAGTGCGTACGATCCTTCGTGCGATCTCGATACCACCTATCCGAAGTTCGATATTGTCGACTTTCCGCAGACCACGGGTCGGTACTGGTACCTCATGGTGAAGAATGGCAGAAACGCCGGCCGCATATTCCTGCACGAAGTCGAGTTCCGCGTCACCACAGCCTGCCTCTAACCTCGCCGGTCGTGTGGGTGACCCCAGCACCAAGCGTCAAGGGATGGAGTGAGCCGGTCGACGGTCCAATCGCCGGCGGATGCGGCGTGCCGGGGACCTCGCCCGGGGGGCGCTATCCGATCAACGTTCTCGTCATCGCTCATGGCGCGGAGGGCGCGCTCGAGGTTCAGAACGACTCCACCTCGCAGCCAGTCGGTGCCGTGAGCCGTGACCTGGTGCGCCGCGTCGCGCGTCTCGCTCGCCGCTGAACCCGGTCCGAGGTCAGGGCGTCGACGACACGATCATCACTACAGTCTTCGACGACGAACTCATTCTGCGGTAGAGCCCTCCGCGCCCCCACCAACACTCGGAGATTGGTTCATGAAAGCCGTTGGCTACAAGACCCCCGGTCCCATCGACCGCGAAGACGCCCTCGTCGACGTCACCCTCGACACTCCCCGGGCCGAGGGGCGTGACCTTCTGGTCAAAGTGAACGCGGTCTCGATCAACCCGGTCGACGCGAAGCTCCGGGCACGCAAGGGCGCCGAAGGTGACGACGGAGATGAATGGAAGATCCTCGGGTTCGATGCCGCCGGCGTGGTCGAGGCGGTCGGCGGCGAGGTGCAAAACTTCAAGCCAGGGGACGCGGTCTACTACGCAGGTTCCCTCGTTCGACCGGGCACCAACAGCGAGTTTCATCTGGTCGACGAACGCATCGTCGGCAACAAGCCCGGCACGTTGAGCGACGCCGAGGCCGCAGCCCTGCCGCTCACCGCGATTACGGCGTGGGAGATGCTCTTCGACCGCCTCGACGTCGGTCGCCCCACGGCTCAAGGAGGCAAGACGATCTTGGTCATCGGCGGCGCCGGGGGGGTCGGTTCGATCACCATCCAGCTCCTGCGGGCCCTGACGGATCTCACGATCATTGCCACGGCCTCTCGCCCAGAAACTGAGAGCTGGGTGAAGGAGTGCGGCGCCCACCACGTGGTCGATCATCGCCAGTCCCTCGCGCCCCAGGTCGCAGCTCTCGGCGTCGGCGCCCCCGGCTTCGTCTTCTCGACCACGCAGACGAACAAGCACATTGCAGACATCATCGAGCTCATTGCGCCCCAGGGACGCTTTGGCCTGATCGACGATCCGCCGGGTCTCGATTTCATGCCGTTCAAGCTCAAGAGCGTCTCACTGCACTGGGAGCTGATGTTCACGCGCTCGCTCTTCGGCACGCCCGACATGCACGAGCAGGGAAAGCTCCTCGACGAAGTCGCCTCCCTGGTGGACGCGGGGCGCATTCGCTCCACCGTCACCGAAGTCGCCGGCAAGATCGACGCGGCCACCTTGCGCAAGGTGCATGCCCAGATCGAGAGCGGCTCCTCCCGCGGCAAGATCGTGCTCGAAGGGTTTGGAGGAGACCGAGATGACTGATCGTCGAACACTGGGACGTTCTGTAGGAGGTCACCCTCACGGCCAAGAACGACAACACGATGTTCTGACCTCCTAGAGGTCCGTAGATTTCCGCCGACGGCGGTACCGAATCCCGTACCCTGGCACCGGGATGAGCGACGGCCCCAGAACACCCTCGGCGAGCTTCATCGACCAACTCAAGGTCGAATACATCGAACCTCACCCCTCGCTGCCTCCCCTCGACGACCCATCCCGCCGGCTCTCGATGCCGCCACCGCGCCTGGCCGATATCGGGCACGCGCCGGACGCGGACCGATGGAGCCTCAAACACGACCTGCCGGCGAGCCTCGTCGTCTTCCTCGTCGCCCTGCCGCTCTGCTTGGGCATCGCCCTCGCCTCAGGGGTACCGCCCCTCGCGGGGCTGATCAGCGGGATTATCGGCGGCACCGTCGTCGTCATCTTCAGCAAGTCGCCGCTGGCCGTCAGCGGGCCCGCCGCCGGGCTGACCGTCGTCGTCGTCACCGGGGCCGAGGAGCTCGGCTACGAAGGCTTCCTCCTGGCCGTCATGATCGGAGGAGGCCTACAGATCGTTTTCGGGCTCCTCCGGGCGGGGATCTTCGCCTACTACTTCCCGTCGGCGGTCATCAAAGGGATGCTCGCGTCGATCGGGATCATTCTGATCCTCAAGCAACTGCCCCACGCCATCGGCTACGGCGGGTCCTCCGCCGAACACCGCATCGAGTTCGGTTCGACGGCGTCCAATACCTTCACCGACATCCCCCTCGCCCTCGGTCAGTTCCATGTCGGGGCCGCGATCATCGCCCTGGTGGGTCTGATGATCCTGGTCGCGATGGATCGCAGCGAGAAGCTGAAGAAGATCCAGTGGCTGCCCGGGCCCCTGG
>JAFDCW010000415.1 GCA_019312705.1 Deltaproteobacteria bacterium | reverse complement strand
GAGGCCCGTGCGCAGCCACGTACACCATGCGGTACGGAAGGATCCCGCCGTGGTCGCGACATCACTCGGGCAACAGCGAATGTTAGGAGCGGAGCAGACGCCCCCCCCCGGGACCGGGATCATCCCCGCTTGATACCCACACCAACAAGGTCACCCGAGACCACCATCTCAATAACAGTTGGCTCTACTCAGGAATATCAGGCGTGCTTGGGGGTGCCTCCAGCGGAAGTAAAAGCGTCCGGCCCCCGAGCAAGCCCCGGTACCCGCGACACCATCCCCGCCCCTCACAGCGCCAACTCCGGCCGTCGCGTAACAAAGCCCCTGGAGCTGGAGGCACCCCCAAGCACGCCGTCATCCCAGAACACACCCCTACCGCTCGTGCGAAGGGTCGCGCGGCCCACCGCGTCCTAAGCCCCCGGAGCTGGAGGCACCCCCAAGCACGCCGTCAATCCAGCGCACACCCCACCGCTCATGCAAGGCGTCGGGTCGCCGCCCAGGCCGCGTCTAGGCGTGCAGCATGTACCAGATCACCACGCCCGTGACGCTCACGTAGAGCCACACGGGCAATAGGATGCGCGTGACCCGTTTGTGCGCCCTGAAGCGTTTCTTGATGGCGAAGTACAAGGCGCTCAGGGCCATGGGGACGACCGCCATCGAGAGTAGGACGTGGGTCGCGAGCATGGGCAGGTAGAGGGCCCGATGGTCGCCCTCGTAGCGGGTATCGCCGTGGGCGTAGTGATAGGCGACGTAGCCGATGAGGAAGAGGGTCGAGCTCGCGAAGGCGCCTACCATCAGGTGGCGGTGTAGATCGCGGCGTCCGCCTTTGATGGCGATGCCGCCGGCGACCAGGAGCACCGTCGATAGGCTGTTCCAACCGGCGTTCACGGCAGGCATGAACGAGAGGTCGACGGTGCCTTCTTCGCCCTGTCGGATAAGCAGAAGCCAGGCGAGGAAAGCCAACGCCGCAGACGAAATCAGTGCGTTGAAGATCATGAAACGTCGATCGGTGTGGCTTCCGGCCGCGGTCACGGGGGGAGTTGTAGGTCCCCCCGGTGACCGGCGCCAGTGACCCGTGATAGAAGCCTGGGCCATGACCTCCCCCTCTCTCGCCAGCCGTCTCGACCGAGTCAAACCCTCCGCGACCGTCGCCATCGCCACCAAGGCGAATGAGCTGAAGGCCGCGGGCGTGGACGTCATCTCCTTCAGCGTCGGTCAGCCTGATTTCGAGCCCCCGGCCCACATTCTCGACGCCGCGAAGGCGGCCATCGATGCCGGCGTCTCGAAGTACACCGCGACCCGGGGCATCGTACCGCTCCGGGAAGCTATCGCCGCCGACAGCAAGGCTCGGCGCGGCGGCCACGAGCACTCCCCCGCCGAAATCGTCGTTTCCGTCGGCGCCAAGCACACTCTTTTCAACCTGGCCCTGGCCCTCTACGAAGAAGGCGACGAGGTCATCATTCCGGCACCCTACTGGGTCAGCTACCCCGAGCAGGTGCGCCTCGCCGGGGCCACCCCGGTCATCGTCGATGCGGCCCCCGAGGACGGCTACAAGCTCTCGGCGGCCGCCCTCGAAGCGGCCATCACGGGCAAGACCAAGGCCGTCATCCTCTGTTCGCCCTCGAACCCCACTGGCGCGGCTTACTCCGCGACCGAAATGAAGCGCCTCGCTGATGTCCTCGCGAAGCACGACGTGTGGGTCATTGCGGACGAGATCTACGCGCGGCTCACGTACGGGGACTTCGAGCAGAAGTCTCTTCTCGAGCTCGCCCCGGAGCTCCGGGAGCGCCTGATCATCGTCGACGGCGTCAGCAAGACCTTCGCGATGACCGGGTGGCGCATCGGTTGGATGCTCGCGCCGGCCCACGTCGCCAAGGCCTGCGACAAGATCCAGAGTCAGTCGACGACGAATCCCACGGCGGTTGCTCAGCACGCCGCCATCGCCGCCCTCACCGGGCCCCAGGAGCCCATCGAAGCGATGCGAGAGACCTTCGAAGGACGCCGGGCGCGCATCATCGAGGGGCTGAACGCCATCGACGGGATCCGCTGCGGCACCCCCGAAGGCGCCTTCTATGCGTTCGCCGACGTGCGCGAGCTCGTCGGCAAGACGGGCCCCGCCGGGGTGATCGAAGACGACCTCGCCCTCGCCGGCTACTTGCTCGACGAGGCGCGGTGCGCCGTCGTCCCGGGCACCGCGTTTGGGGCCCCCGGGCACCTCCGCATCAGCTACGCCGCGTCCGAGGAGCAGATCGACGAGGGGCTGCGTCGCATCGCGGCCGCCGCGGCGAAGCTCAGCTGAAGGGGCCCTATCGGCGTCGCCGGGCGCGGGCGACAGCGCCTAGGGCCATCAACAGGCCGAGAGACCAGGGGCCGGCTCCGGGCCCTTGGGGTCCTCCGCCGCCCGGCGCGGCGATGCGGCAGCCGCAGCCGCCTTCCTCGACCATGACCACGGGCCCGGCGTCTCCGCCGCCGTCGGGGCCGGCGTCGTAGCTAGGCGGGCCCGTGTCCGGTGCGCCGAGGCCCGTGCCGTCGAGGCGCAGGACGAGCATCGATTCGTCGGGGTCGTTCGTATCGATGATGAGGACCGCATTGGCAGCTCCCGCCAGGTCTGGGTTGAACGACACCGTCATGGGCGCGTCGGTCCCCGGGGGCAGGGTGAGCGTCGCCAGGTCTCCGGCGAAGGGGGCCATCGGTGAGCGCAGGGTCACCTCGAGGGGCGCCTCACCGTCGTTGGCGACCGTGAAAGTCCGTTCGCTCATTCCGCCGACGGGGATCTCTCCGAAGGACAGCTCGGTGACTCCGATGCGCAGGTCCGGGAGCGGGACGTGCGTCGCGTGGTCGTCGAAGATGACGGCCTCTTGCTCGTTGGCGATCCCGATGGGGACTTCAGCGATGGGGGAGTCGATGCGGGTGCCGACGAAGGAGAGGTAGAGGACCGGCGCGAGGACGATGTCGGCGTCGAACATGAGGTTGCCCTCGGGGTGCGTCAGCAGATCCTTGGACGCCCCGTAGTCGAAGAAGCCCAGGTCGGGGCCGACCGCCGTGAACGCGCCCTCCATCGTGATCGGCGACGGCGCGTCGCTAACGATGATTTGTAAGGTTTGGTAGGACGTGCGCAGGTCTCCCTGAACCGTGAGGACGATGCCGCCGCCGACGCCGGGGATGGAGATGAGGCCCCCGAGGGCGTCGTAGCGGAGCACCTCGACGCGGTCGGTCACGTCACGAACGGAAAAAGGCCGCTCCGAAGGCGGGAGCAGGAAGGGGTCGAAGGTGCCCTCGGCGAACGCTCGGAGGTCTTCGGGGATGCCGGGGACGGGGATGGCGCCCTCCCACCGGTAGCGGATGCCAGCGACGTCGACGTCGAAGCGCAGGGTCACCGCGAGCTCGAGGCCGTAGTTCATCGCGAGGCGCCCGGTCCCGGGGGTGCCGGGCAGGCTCACCGCGAGGGCCGGCGGCCATTCGGTGACGATGTCGCTGGTGAGGTCCACCTCCGTCGAGCCGCCGAAGGAGAGCTGAAAGCGCAGCTGAATCGGGCCGCTCCGGGGAACCCAGCCCGTGTCGAGGTCGATGTCGTCGAAGGCCGCGTTGCGGTACTCGAAGGTGGCGGCCTCGTCGACGTGGCAGCCGACCGAGGCAACATCGCAGGGGCCCGCCAGTTGGGCCCGGGCCTCGGAAATGCCCGCGAGGACGACGAACGACGAGATGGCCAAAGCGGCCGAGACGAGCGAAAGGCGGGAACCGCCCCGCCCCGCCCGCCCCATCCGTCCTTCGGCGGGCGCGCTGGGGAGCTGTGACGCGGCCTTCACTCGAACGATGGTCGCACTCGCTGCGGCTCGCAGCAATCGCCTCCGGGACCTTTTTGGGTACCATGCGGCGCGATGCGGGGGTCCCCAGGCGTTTTTGTGGCAGGTGCGTTGCTGCTCGTGGTTGCGTGCGGCGACGACGCGGGGGTGCCTGCGCTTCCGATCGCTCATCTCGCGTCCCCGGCGGAATCCCCGGACGACGGTGACCCAGCGGCAGCGCCCGGGCCGGCGGCGTCCTACCGAGTGGCGGCGGTTGTCGAGACCGGCACCATCGTCGGGCGTGTTCGCTTTCGGTCCACCCGCCCGGGCCTGCTTCCCTTCGACGTGGCGCGGCAGCACGACGTGTGCGGCCAGAGTCAGCCGAACCCGGTCTTCGCTGTCGGCCCCGCCGGGGGATTCGCTGACGTCGTGGTGTGGCTCGACGTCGACGAAGGCGCTCCGCCCCCTCCCCGTACCGAGCCGGTCACCATCGAGCAGGTGGGCTGCCGCTACGCGCCCCACATCAACATCGCCCACCCGGGGGAGCGTATCCTCTTTCGCAACAACGACGCCGTTCTGCACAACGTGCACGCGACGTGGGAGGATGGTCAGAACTGGCTGAACTTCGGTCAGCCTCGGCGTGGCGACGCGAACGTTCAGGTCGCTCCGCGGGTGGGTGTGCTCACCCTCCGGTGCGACGCGGGGCACCCGTGGACCCTCGCTTGGCTGCACGTCCTTCCTCACCCGTACCATGCGATCACCGACGCCGAGGGCGCCTTCCGCATCGAGGCCGTGCCGACAGGGACCCACCGGGTGCGCCTCTGGCACTCGAGCTGGGAACTCCTCGGGACGGCTTCCGGGCGGCCGCGATTCGGGGATCCGGCGACCGCCGAGGCCGAGGTCACGGTCGCGGCTGGGGAGGAGGCGACGCTCGAGCTGCTCCTCCCGGTACCCAATGAAAGCCCCTGAATTCAGGGGCTTTCCACAGGGTCCGGGGCATCGGACAGGCTGCGGTCGAGCTCGGCGAAGGACGCGCGCTCCTTTTCATGTTCGGCGGCGTGGCGCGCCAAGATGCCCCGTTCGCCGAGGCAAATGCAGGCCCGGGTGAGCAGGCATGCGCCCAGGACGAAGGTCAGGAGCCGGAGGGGCGCGGCGGGCGTGAAGCCCCCGGCGAGGACGAGCAGTACGCCGGCGCCGGCCTGGACGACCGTCGGGTCTCCGGCCGCGAGGGCTGAGAACGCGATGCCCACGCCGACCGCGAGGGCGAATGCGTAGAGGCTTGGCGCGGTCTCGATGAA
>JAFDCW010000414.1 GCA_019312705.1 Deltaproteobacteria bacterium | reverse complement strand
GACCCGGAGGTCTCCGAGGCCATCGACTTCGTGCAGTTCTACCCCGCGTCGGCCCGGGCCCTCAACACGCTTCCCACGGTCGACGTCCGGCCCCTGGGAGTGGTCGTAGTCGTCCCTCCATGGAACTTCCCCATCGCCATCCCCGCCGGGGGGGTCAGCGCGGGCCTCGCTGCGGGCAATACGGTGATCTTGAAGCCCGCGTCGAACACGGTCCTCGTCGCCTGGGAGCTCTGTCAGGCGTTCTGGAGAGCCGGGGTCCCGAAAGAGGCGCTCCAGTTCGTTCCCTGTGCCGGGGCGACCGGCGGGGCGCGCTTGGTCGCCTCCGAGGAGGCGGATGCCGTGATCCTGACCGGCGGCACGGACACGGCCCTGCGCATGCTGGAGGCGAAGCCCGGCATGCACTTGCTCGCCGAGACCGGCGGCAAGAACGCGACCGTCGTGACCGCAATGAGTGACCGCGAGCAGGCCATCAAGCACGTCGTGCAGTCGGCCTTCGGCCACGCCGGCCAGAAGTGTTCGGCGACGAGCCTCCTGGTCCTCGAAGGCGAGGTCTACGACGACCCCAAGTTCAAAGAGACTCTCTCGGACGCGGTGCGGAGCATTCGCGTCGGCTCCGCCTGGGATCTCGATACGCGCATGGGCCCGGTGGTCACGGCTCCGAGCGGAGACCTCGAGCGAGGCCTCAAGGAACTCGAAGAGGGAGAGAGCTGGGCCGTACTCCCGGAGCAGAGCCACGACAATGCGTGCCTCGTGACGCCGGGGGTGAAGTGGGGCACCCGTCCCGGGAGCTACACCCACATGACGGAGTTCTTCGGGCCCGTCCTCGCCGTGATGCGCGCCGACGACATCCATCACGCGATCGAGCTCGTCAATCAGACGGGCTACGGCCTCACCTCGGGCCTCGAGAGCCTCGACGAACGTGAGCGCGCGGAGTGGACCGAGTCCATCCGCGCCGGCAACCTCTATCTCAACCGAGGCACGACCGGAGCCATCGTCGAGCGCCAGCCCTTCGGCGGCGTCGGCAAGAGCGCCTTCGGCCCGGGCATCAAGGCTGGCGGGCCGAGCTACGTCGCCCAGCTGATGACCTTCACCGACGTGCCGGAGTCGGACACCGTGCCGAGAGAGCTCGAGAGCCCCGCACTCACCGAGCTCCGGCGGGCTCTCGAAGCCCACCCCGAGACCGACGCGGTCCTCGGCCCGGAGGTCCGGGCGCGCATCGCCGGCGCGATGCACAGCTACGACGTCCGCTACTACGCCGAGTTCGGGCGCCCCCACGACAGGCAGCGCCTCGTCGGCCAGGACAACTTCCGTCGCTACCGGCCGGTGCCGACGGTCCGGGTCAGGGTTCACCAGGACGACGACGCGTTCGAAATCTTCGCCCGGGTCATGGCGGCCCGGGTCGCCGCGTGCCGGGTCAACGTCAGCACGGCTCCTGGCCACACGTCGCCCGCCGTGACCCTACTGGACGAGCTCACCGCCGGTTGGGCCGCGTTCGTCGAGTTCGTCCAGGAGACCGACGATGAACTCGCGGCCCTCGTCGAAGCGAGGCAGGTCGAACGGCTTCGCTACGCTCGGCCCGAGCGGGTACCGACCGTCGTCCGGCGGGCCATTGGAGATAGCGGCATCTACATCGCCGACCGCCCCGTGCTCGCCGAGGGCCGCATCGAGTTGCTTTGGTACATGACCGAACAGAGCATCAGCGACGAGTATCACCGCTACGGAAACCTCGGCGCGCGCACCGGCGAAGCGCGCTCCGAGGTCCTCTGAGCATCAACTAATCGAGCGTGTCCTCGACGGTGGCTCTGAAGTCGGTGCCCGTGGGGAGTCGACCCCGGGCGTGGCCGGGGCGCCCGCCGCCGCGTCCGCCGACGCTCGCGGCGACCTTCTTCAGGAGCGCTCCGGCGTGCATCTGCGCGTCGGGGCCCCGGGTGAAGAGCACCGCGATGCCTTCGGGGCCCTCGGCGGCTAAGGCGACGAAACGGCTGCCGCGAGCGAGGCGCGAGGCGATGTCCTCGAGGAGTTCGGGGTCCGCGTTCGGGACGGTGGCAATGATCGGAGCGGCACCGTCGACTGGCGTGAGGCGTGCGGCCCACTGGTCTGCGAGGGCACCGCGGAGGGCCCCGATGGAGGTGCGCGCGGCGGCGAGGCGGGTGCCCTGGCGGTCGACGGCGTCCCGTAACTCCTCCGGGGCGCACTTGAGACGGGCAGCGATCTCGACAACGGTGCCGCGGTCCTCGAGTAGCTGGCGCCGGGCTCGAGGCCCCGCCTCGAACCTGACCCGCGTGCCGCCTTTGTGCCGCTCGGCGCTCCGAATGTGGAAGATCTCAATCTGCGAGGTATGGGTGACGTGGGTGCCGCCGCAGGGGGTGATGTCGAAGCCGTCGACGTCGACGACCCGGATGCGGTCAGTCCTAGGAGGAGGCTTGCGCAAGGAGAGGGCGGCGAGCTCGTGGTCGGTCGGGAAGAACTGGCGGACGGGTCGGTCCTCGTCGACGAGGGCGTTGATTCGGTCTTCGGTCTCGGCAAGGGCCCGGAGGTCGAGCCCCGAACGGTCTACGTCGAGGGTGCACCCCGAGGCGCCGAGGCGCGAGCTCACGGTGACCGCATCGTGGGCGTCGAGGAGCGCCCGGGAGAGGCAGTGCTGCGCCGTGTGCAGTGCCATGAACTGGCGCCGCCGGGGACCGTCGATGGTGAAGGGCACGACGCGGCCGACCTCCGGAAGCTGCGCCGCTTCCGGGAGGTCGCCCTGAATCACGTGGTGCACCTGGCCATCTCGGTCGAGGCGCACGTCGTCGATGGCGGCCCCCCCGATCGAACCGCGGTCGCCGAGCTGCCCGCCCGCCTCGGGGTAGAAGTAGGTCTCTTCGAGGACCAGGCTCGGCTGGCCGTCGAAGGTGCCGTGGGCGACGACTTTGGCCTCTCCTCGCAGCAGCAGCGGGTCGTCATAGTGGAGGCGCGGGGTCGGCACGGCCGGGAGTATACTGCGTCCTCGTGACCGAGTCCGAGAGCCTACCTCGTTCGTCCCGGGGGCCCCGGTGGGGCCGGCGGTTCTTCGGCATTCTTGCCGCAGGCGTACTGATGGCCGCGGCGGTCGCATTCTTCTGCGCTTCTACACGGCCGACCGTTTTCCGGAGCGCTACCGCGGCGGTGTCTTCATCGCCCAGCACGGCTCGTGGAATCGCAGCACGCCAATCGGCTACCGCGTGCTCTTCGTGCCCTTCGACGGCAATACGCCGGGGGAGCCCGAGGTCTTCGCCGAAGGCTGGCTCGGTTTCCTCGGGGCCTGGGGCCGCCCCGTCGACGTCGCCGTCGCCGGCGACGGCGCCCTCCTCGTCAGCGACGACAAAGCAGGCGCGGTCTATCGCATCGACTACACCGAGCGCGCGTTGTCGCCCTAGGGCAGGGCCTTCGGGCGGCGGGTGCTGCGGCCGATGGTCAGGACGGTCATGCCGGGGAAGTGTTGGCCCATGAAGGCGCCGAGCTTTCCGTGGTTGGTGAAGACGTGCTCGCGTTTGCGACGGTGGATCGCAGCCGCCATCGTCCGGGCCGCGGCGTCGGCGGTCCACATGAACTTCTGGGGCCTTCGGTCGCGGCGCTTGCCGCTGTAGACGCCCTCATTGTCGACTTGGGCGATCTCGGACTCGACGAAGCCGGGGTGGATGGTCGTGCAGCTGACGCCGGACCCGGCGAGCTCGATGTTGAGGGTCTGGCCGACGGCTCGGACGGCCCACTTGCTCGCCGCGTAGGCGCCGCTCTTCGGCAGGCCGAGGAAGGCGGCGATGCTTCCAATGAGCACGATCCGGCCCTTGGTCTTCTCCAGGTGGGGGAGGGCGTGTTTGGCCGTGAGGGCGGAGCCCACGACGTTGACGTCGAGCTGCCGGCGCCACTGGTCTGCGGTGATGTCGGCGATGCGCCCATTGATGGAGAAGCCCGCGTTGGCGACGGCGATGTCGAGGCTGCCGAGTTCGTCGGCGACCCGAGCGACCGCTTGGGCGATGTCGTCCTCGTCGGTCACGTCGCAGGGCACGGCGATCCCTCGGCGGCCGAGGGCGCAGATCTCGCGCGCCACGTCGTCGATTCGCTCCTGACGACGGCCGCTGACGGCGACGTCGGCTCCTTGTCGCGCGAGTTCCAGGGCGAGGGCCCGGCCGATGCCGCTGCCGCCGCCAGTGATCCATGCGACCTTGCCGTCGAAGCGTTTTCCCATGGGGCGCGAATTAGCGCAGTCTCGGGTGCGGGGCCAGCCGGCGAGGGGGAGCCTCGTCGTCAGGAGCCGCGATGCAGCCGAAGCGCCACCATCGCTCGTTCCGCTTTCAGGTCGCGCTCGCCGCGGCAGGCCGGACTGCCGCGCTCGAGCTCTCGGCAGATCGCCGGCCGCCGGTCGTAGACCCGGCAAGCAAAGTGCCCGACCGCCCCATCGACTTCGAGGGCCGCGCAATGCCCGTCGTTCATGCCCAGGAAGGCCTGATTGCCGTACCAGACGGTGAGGGCGTCGGCGTCATCGCCAAGGCGGGCGTGGTCGTCGCCGGTCACCCGCACGTAGCGCGGCAGGTCCGCAAAGCAGCATGCTCCGCACGAGAGGCACTCAGGAGCATCAGGGTCCGAGCTGGAGATGGCGATCCCCGCGGGCGAGCATTCCGTGTGGTCTAGAGCAACGTGACCGCGATGTCGCCATCGTCGACGCTTCCCGAGAAGCGGTAGATCTCCACGCCGGCCGGGTCGAAGATGACGAGCTGGTAGAAATCCGGGGTACCCGGTGCGGGTACGACTTCGGTACCGATGTTCACGACTGCTTCGATCGTGCCACAAGTTGTCGTGTCGTCGCCGTCGTGGTCGTGGTGGTGGCCGTGGTGGTGGCCGTGGCGGTGGCCGCGGTGGTGCCCGCGGTGGTGGCCGTGGTCGTGGCCGTGTGCGTGGCCCCGGTGGCCATGGCCATGGCCATGGTCGTCGCCATGGTCGTGGCCGTCGTGCCCATGGTCGTGGTGGCCGTGGTGGCCATGGTGGTCGTGGCCGTGGTCGCCATGGTCGTGGCCGTGGTGGTGGCCGCGGCCGCGGTGGTGGCGGTGGTGGCGGTGGCC
>JAFDCW010000413.1 GCA_019312705.1 Deltaproteobacteria bacterium | reverse complement strand
TTGCAACCGCCCGCTATCAGGGGCACGCAGATGACGGTCACGAGCCAGAAGCGCTTGAGCCAGATCGATCGCACGACGACGGGAAGGTAGCTGATGTTGGGGGGGGGCGCCCGTATTGAGGTCCAGGCGCCACCGCAGGGACGAGAATTCGGGGTGCATCGTGTAAGTGCGGGCCCCCCCGGCGCGATTTGTCTCGGAAGGGACGGAGGTGCCGGTCATGCGTGCAAAGAAACTGTCGATTCTCCTAGTGGTTGCGATTGGTTGTGGCGGTTCCGCCGCGTACTCGGGGGGCGGGAGCGATTTGACCCAGGCCGCCGAGTCCAGCGGCGGCGAAACGAGGGCCGCCGGCATGGGCTCCGGCGACGGCGCTGCCGGGCCGCGGGGCTATGGGCGAACCGTGGGCGCCGAAGCGGGCGGATACGCTGAGAGCGAGGAGGCGGTGCCCCGTCAACCGGCTGTGACCGTATCGGGGGCAGATGGCGCCGCGGCGGTGACGACGACGACCACCAGCACGGTCACCGTCGAGACCGTGACGGAGATCTCCGTGGCCCCGGAGCCGGTGCCCTTCCAGCAACAGCGCGCCCTGCTCACCGCCGCGTCGGTCGGCGATCACGACCGGCGTGACAACTACCTCGACTTCCTCTCTCGGCAATCGCACTTCGGCAGGGAGCTCGGCATCGACCCCAGCCGCCGGGTGCGCTTCCGCGTCGTCGATGGGCGCGGGGTGCCCGTGAACGACGCCCAGGTCGACATCTCCATCGGCCAAGGAGTCGTCGCCGGCCGTACCCACGCGGACGGAATCTTCGACTTCCACCCGGGGGTGCTCGTGCCTGGGCTTCACGGCCCCGCGAGCGCCCGCATCACCGCCGGCCAGGCGACCCGCACCATCGCATTCCAAGTCCCGGCCCACGGCGATGGCGGTGAGGTGCTCCTCCGCCTCGAAGGCACGCACACGGCGATGCCCGCCGCCCTCGACCTCGCCTTTGCCATCGACGTGACCGGCTCGATGGAAGACGAACTGCGCTACGTGAACGCAGAGGTCACCGACATCGTGACGCGCATTCGCCAGGCGTCTCCCGAGACCCGGGTCCGCGTCGCGGCGACATTCTATCGCGACCGAACGGACCGCGAGGTGGTGCAACAGATCGCGTTCACCGAAGATGTCCGGGCCTTCGCCGGGGCGATGGCCGGGGTCCGGGCGAGCGGCGGGGGAGACTATCCAGAGGATATGAACGCCGGCCTCTCGGCGTCCCTCGGCCGCCTGCACTGGTCCACTGGCAACGCGGCTCGCGTGCTCGTATTGATCGCCGACGCGCCGCCGAAGCTCTATCACGACGCCGGCTACGACTGGCGCAACGCGATGGCCGAGGCCTCGGCCCGGGGTATTCGCATCCTCCCGGTGGCGGCCAGCGGAGCGGACCGCAAGGTCGAGTACCTCTTCCGCGCCATGGGCTCGGTCACGGGGGCGCCCTATGTCTACCTCACCGACGACTCCGGCGTGGGCAATGCCCATCAGGAAGCCGATACCGACCGCGTCGCCGTCGAATATTTCGCCGACCTGCTCACCCGATTGGTCGTGAGCGATCTGCGCGGTGAAGGAATGCACGAGCCGGGGGTCTTCGGCCCTTATCGGCAGTAAGGAGATTACGGTATGGTCCCGGCCGCGTGGAATCTGCCTGGAACGACCCGGAGAACCTCGCCTGGGAGCGCACGCGCCTCCGGGCCGCGCGAAAGGGCGACCGAAGAGCCTTTGCGGAGCTCTACGGACGGTTTGCCCCCGAGCTCTACCGCCGGGTCCTCATGCCGCGCCTCGGCAATCGCCAGGCCGCCGAGGACGCGCTCTCCGAAGTGTTTCGCACCTTCCTCGAGCGCATGGACCGGTACGAAGACCAGGGCAAGAGCGTTTGGTATTGGCTGGCGAGGGTCGCGGTGAACAAGGCCACTGACATGCACCGCGTCAAAGGCAGAACGAACCGAGCGCTGGCGAACTTCCACGGACTGCTCTCGCCGCTCCAGCAAGGGCCCGGGTCCCCGGACGCCGAGGTGAGCGGTCGGGCAGAGAAGGAACGCCTCACCGAAGCCATTACGAACACCATGGACCGCCTCAACCCGAGATACCGCCGCGCGATCGAGCTACGCTTCCTCGAAGACCAATCGAGGGAAGCGTGCGCCGAGGCCATGGAGGTCAAGCTCGGCACCTTCGACGTGCTCATCCTCCGGTCTCTCCGGGCATTTCGCCGCGAATGGGAATCGAGCATCGGCGAAGCTCCAGAGACCACCTAGACCTCCTAGACCTGCGACACGAAACCTTCGAACTGAAACCGACGAACGAACCCCCTCGAGACGATGGACGACCAGGAACCAATCGATGACGATCTGAGCCAGGAGGAGCTCGCCGAAGCCGAGGCCCTAAGGAGGGCCCTCGACCGCGGTGCGGGCGCCCCGGCGCTGCCCGATGACGCCCTCGAGGCAGCAGCCCTTCTGCGCTATTCGGCCGGAGAAGACGAACTCGGCCAAGAGCGCATGGACGCCATCCTCGGAGACGTCTTCGCCGAGGCGAAGGTTCCGGCCCAACAGAACGACGAAGAAGCGAAGACCGCACCTTGGCTCGGGTGGCTGAAGTGGCTCTTCCCGGTGGGGGGCCTCGCGGCCGCTGCGGCCGTCGCGATGCTGACCGTGATCTCGGCTGAACCCGCCCCGATAGATGGCATGGCAGCGACCAGGCTCCCGGCCCCGACCGCCGCCCTGCTTCGCGCCCAGGCCCAGGCCGCCGGGCCGGGAGAAGAAGGCCGCCTGGCCCTCGCTTCGGCGATGGGCAGCTACCGCGGCGCCGTCCTCGGGTCTCTTCGGGAGAGGTACCGCCGATGACCCGTCGCTCCTTCGGCTCCGCCCTCGCGCTCTTCTCAACCGTGTCGTGGTTCGTGGCCGTCACTGCCGCCATGGCCACCTGGGGATGCGCGGCGAGTGAAGAGCCGGGAGCGACGTGGGTCGAGGGCGCGATGCAAGCCAACACCGCGGCAGACCAGGCGATCACCAACGAGGACTGGGACGGTGCCCGGCAATCGTTGCGAAGCGCCGTGGACCGGCCGGTGCCCACTTCGGTCGCCGCCGAGGATGCTCGCGTGGTCAAACAGGATTTGCTCTACCGCCTCGCGGAGGTGGAGCTCGCTGCGGGCAATGTGAGCGCCGCCGCGGACCGGGCGGACGAAGGATTGAATCTTGGGCAGGCCGAAGATGTCTTCACCGTGAACCTCCTGGTCGCCCGGGCTCGGGCCCGGGAGGCCCAGGACCGCCCCCGGGAGGCCGCCGGGGACTACTTCGAAGCCCTCGAAATCAATCAGAAGCTCTTGAGCGAAGCCCTCGGCGAATGAGGCGAGCCATGAAGGACGACACGATGAACACGACGCGCACGAAACGATCGATCACGCAGCGAGCCGCCCCACGCGCCTTCCTCTTCGTGGCCCTCTCGGGGGCCCTCTTGGCGACGGCCTGCGGCGGTTCGAACAGCATGGCGGGCCAGGAAGCCGCGACCGCAGACACCTCGGCCGGCGGTGAGGTCGGCGGCGCCGAAGAATCGGACAGCGGCGCGATGATCGTCCAGCCCCTCGGCCCGGACCAGCAGGGCATCGTGGACGGCTACGGCGACGATGCCCTAGCGCTGGTGCAAGAGCTAAGCGGCACCCTCGAGCTTTCGGCGCCCGATTGCGGCCGCGCTGGGGAGCTCCGTGACGCCATCTGCGACCTGGCGGATCGGATCTGCGACATCGCCGACGAGCACCCAGAACACGCAGACGTCACGGACAAATGTGATGACGGCCAGACGCACTGCGAAACGGCCCGCCAGAACGTCGAAGACAGCTGCGACTGAGCCTCGGGGCAGGGTGGCGCGGCCGCTTGCTCTACACTAGCCTCGGGCACGATGTCCCCCAACCTCCCGCTCCTTATCGTGCTCACGATGCTCGGGACAGCCTCGATCGCCGGCGCCCAGGACGCGGATCCCCCCCCACCCGAGGAGCCACCGCTCGCGGACACGGACACGGACACGGACACGGACACGGACACGGACACGGAAACGGACACGGATACGGACAGCGACACCGACACCGACACCGACACCGACGACGAAGTCCCCCCGAGTGACGCGGAACTCCCGACCGAGGCGGCGTCCCTGGCCGACGTGACCGAGGAAGAGCAGAGCGCCCCCGAGGAGCCGCCGCCCCCGAGCCACGACGACCCGGAAGACCCCGAGGACGACGTTCCCTTCGTCTGGCCCACGCGCCTCGGCCCGTTTCAAATCGTGACCGATCTCGGACGCCTTCGGTTTGGCCTCGCCACCCAGCTGCGCGCGCAATACGAGAACTTCGACAACGGTGACGGGACCCGCGGCAGCGAAACCACCGCCCTCATTCGACGCCTGCGCACCTCGATGAGCGGCCGCTTCCTCGATGACCGGCTGAGCTTCGCGTTTCAGCTCAATAGTGTGCCCGGCGCCTTCGAGCTGATCGACATGTGGATCGACGGTGAGATCATCGACGACATCCGAATCCGCGCGGGACAGCTCAAGATCCCGTTCACCCGCTATCGGCAGCAATCGTTCACCCGGGTGCTGCTCGACGACTGGGCGGACACGTCGTTCTACTTCGGAGGAGAGCGGCAGCTCGGGTTCGTGGTCCACGACGGCCCGGAGAATCCGGCCTTCGACTATTCCGTCGGGCTCTTCGCCGGAGAGAATCGCCGGGCCAGCCACGCGGTCGGGCTGACCACGCTCTACGGAGAGTCCATCCTCAACGTGTCGGACTTCGAGGCGGGCATCGGCCAGGTCGACGATTTTCACCCGGAGCTCGTGGCGTTGGTCGGACACGGGTCCGAGGACTTCAGCACCAGCGCCCTCACCGACGCTTCGGGCGGCGGTTTCCGCTACCTGCTCACGTTGAGCGGTGCCGCCGATTTTGCCGCCGTCCCGACCGAGGATCTCGTGGGGCGCATCGCGCCCGAGGCGTGGTTCAAGTACGAGGGGCTGAGCGTCGTGGCGGTGGGCTACATCGCTCTAGTCGAAACGGCGGTGAACCCCGAGATCATCCTGGGCATGACC
>JAFDCW010000412.1 GCA_019312705.1 Deltaproteobacteria bacterium | reverse complement strand
CCCCGGTGGTCGAAGAGTTGCTACTCCGATGCCTCGAAAAGGACCCGAAGGATCGATTTCGGGACGCATTTCACTTCCTGGAGGAGCTCGACCGGGTTTGGGAGCTCATCGGCACGCCGGCGAGTTGGGGCTGCCTCGACGAAAACAGCGAGGGGGGAGACGGCTGGGGTGCACAGTTCGAGGAGGACGGTTCCGTGGCCCGGCAGACGCTCGTGGATATGAAGTCCGTCCCGGTCCCCGCATCTCCCGCCCATTCGCAGCCCGACCCCGACCTGACCCCTCAAATCGCGGGCGAACGTGCAGACGTCTTCCAGGCACCGGACCCGCTGCCCGCCGAGGGAGCCGCATCCCCCGGCGTCTCTGCTCCAGCCGGTGGCCCGGGCCTCGACCTCGCACCTCCCAAGTCTCCGCATCGCGGACCACGGGTGACCATCACCGATGCTCGGCCCCCGATCCCTGCGTCCCCGGCCGTCGTCGACGCCGTGATCCCCGAGGAGCTGCGGGGGCCGACGCCCGTCGAGGGGGTGCCCCCCGTTCGCGACTCCTCCCGGAATGGGCTCCTCGGCGTTCGTCGTTGGCGCGAGCGCTACTCGGCGATCCGTGCCTGCCTCGATGAGGTCGAAGCGGAGATCCCTTCACCCCCGCCAGTGATCCAGGCGATGGCCGTCGCCGTCCGGGGCCTCGACAGGCTCGAGCCCGAAATCGAAGAGGTTGAGGTGATGCAGGCCCACCTCGAGGACCTCGATAGCCAGGCCCGCGCATTCCGTAGCACCCTGGGCCGGGCGATCGACAGCCTCGCCGCTCGCCTTTCTTCGAGTCGTGGTCAGTTCGAAGCCCTGGTCGGCCGCCGGAACCATCTGCGCAGCCGCCGAGAGGGCGTGCGCCAGAAGGTCCGACGCGGTGAAAGCGAAGAAGGTCGCGAGGACGCAGTGCTCTGGGAGCTCGCCGCCATCGAGGAAGAGGTCACTGCCGAAGCGGCCCGCTGTGACGACCTCGAGGCCCGCCTCGGGGAGCTGCGCACCGAGCTCGAGGGCCGTAGTGCCGGGGTCGAGCGGGGCGCGGCGGTCACCGTCCAGGAGTTGGACCACCGCATCGGCGGCCTCGAGGACCAGGCCCACGCCCTTCGAGGGCCCCTCGCTACCGTAGAACGCTACCTGGAGGACGTCTGGCCCGACGACGGAGCCTCCAGCCCCGTGGCCAGTTGACGGTCCCCTCGACTTGGGGGTACCAGAGGGCGGGCCTACGGGTCCTTTTGGAGAATATTGATGCGTCGAATCTTTTCGTGCCTCGTTCTGATTGCGGTGGCCGCCGCGGTCCTGTCTCCGAGTTCGGCGGATGCCCAACGCCAGCGGCGGCGCGCTGCAGCCGAGCCCGCGGGCCCCACTGCCGAGGATCGGGCGACCGCCCGGGAAGCCTATGGCCGTGGCCAGGCGCACCTCGAAGCCGGTGAGTTCGAGCAGTCCGAAGCTGCCTTCATGGAGGCCTACGGCGCCGTGCCGAACCCGGTGGTGCTCATCGGCGTAGCCCACGCCCGGGAGCGCGCCGGCAATGCAGCCGGGGCCGTCGAGTCCTTCGAGCGTTACCTCGCCGAACGGGTCGACGCCCCCGATCGCGCCGAGGTCGAGCTTAGCATCACCGAGCTCCGGGCGCGGCCGGCGACCCTGGTATTGACCTCCACTCCTCCGGGGGCCGCGATCACGATCGACGACGTCGCGCGTGACGAGGTCACCCCCGCCGAGGTCGAAGTTCCCCCTGGTGAGTACGCAGTGGCCCTCTCCCTCGAAGGCCACGAGCCGGTGACCGAGACCGTCACGGTCACCTTTGGAGAGCGCCACGAGATCGCCCCCGCCCTCGTCGTCCTGCCCCCGGTGGCTGACGAGTTTGGCGAAGAAGGGGAAGGCGAACAGTACGAAGAGCCCGAGGAGGAGGCCACGGAGGAAGACGAAGGCATCCCCACAGGCGTGTGGGTCTCGTCGGCGGTCGCCGGTGTCGGTCTCATCACCGGGTCGGTTCTGGGCTTCCTCGCCCTGAGCGAGCAGTCTTCCTTCGACGACAACCCGACCGAGGAGACCGCCGACAATGGCGAGACCCTCGCCCTCTTCGCGGACGTTGCCTTCGGCGTCGCGATAGCCGGCGCCATCACCGCCGTCGTGCTCTGGCTCACGAGCGGCTCGGACGATGACGAAGACGACGAGAGCGCGGAGCTCCAAATCACCCCCGCGGTCAGCGCCCACGGTGGCGGAGTCGCTGCCGGAATGTCCTTCTGAGTCACTAAAATCGCCGAATTTCGGAATATCAAGATGACCAAGCTTCAAATGCTCACGCTCTCCGTCCTCGTCCTGGCGCTCACCGGCTGTCAGCTGGTGGTCGACTTCGACCGCTCGAAGATCGGTGACGGGACGACCGACTCGGCCGTCGATAGCGGCACCGGCGACGGGTCCATGGATGCGACGCCGGACGCGACGCCGGACGCGACGCCGGACGCGACGCCGGATGCGACGCCGGATGCCATGTCCGACGGATCCATGGACGCGACGCCCGACGCCATGGCGGATGCGGGGACCGACGCGGCGACCGACGCAGGGACCGATGCGGGGACCGACGCAGGGACTGACGCCGGGACCGATGCGGGGACCGATGCCGGGACCGATGCGGGGACTGACGCCGGGACCGATGCGGGGACTGACGCCGGGTCCGACGCCGGGACCGATACCGGAGTGGCCATGACCTGCGGCAACGGGACGGTCGAGGGCACTGAAACCTGCGACGACGGCAACGTGCTCGACTGCGGCACCTGCAACGCGACGTGCACGACGGCTCAGGCGATCGCCACGGCCGCTGGCTCCATCACCACCCCCGCGTCGGCGATGCTCTTCGACGCCGAGACCTTCACCCTCGACGACGGCGTGAACACCCCGACCGTCTTCGAGTTCGATACCAACACGACGGCAACGGGCGTGGCCATCGACATCTCCGCCATCACCACCGCGGACGAGGTCCGGGACGCCATCGTCGCGGCGATCAACGGGGTGACGACGACCCTCGAGATCACCGCCGCGCCGGGTGCCACCGGCGTCGCGGACCTGGTGAACGACACCGCCGGGTCCCCCGGGAACATAGCCATCGTGGAGACCGTCACCGCCGCCGGCTTCGTTGTGGCCGGCATGTCCGGCGGCGTCGCCGCAGACTGCGCCGCCACGACCGGCTGCGTCAGCGCCGACGACTGCTTCTCGATGACCTGCACATCGATGCTCTGCGACTAAACAGTATCGCCTGGAGCGCGATCCACGGCGCGATCTGGCCCCGGTTTCTGCGCTGCCTGCTCAGCTACTTTAAGTAGCCTCCGCGGGCTGCTCGCAACCGGAACCACCTCGCTTGTGTCTCACGCCCCATCCGACACTGTTTAGGCGTATACGCGGGGTTCAGCCGCCCTCGGCGGCGGCTTCGGCGGCGGCTCGGGCTTCTTGCACGCGCCAGGCTCGGGAGCGGATGCCCCGGACGACCATGATCGAGGTTCCCCCGGCGATGCCCGCCCCGAGGGGTGGGTCGTCGGCGACCATGGCCCGAATCAGCCAACTCGCATCGGCGGGGTCGAAGTCGGCCCAACCGATGACGATGGCCTCGCCGTTCGGGTAGGTCTCCGTGGCGAAACGCCAGCGCCCGCCTTCGAGGGCGCCTTCGATGGCGTCGATCGAGACCGTCCCGTCGTCGGCCTCTCCGAGGCGCATCTTCCCCGACGTGCCGATGAGGGGAAGGTTCACCCCCCACTCGAAGTCGAGGTTCTCGTCATCCTCCCGGACGATCCGGGCATAGCTCCCGGGCACCAGGGCGGGGCCGAATTCCCGAGGGTCGGTCATCACCTCCCGCGTCCGCGTCTCGTCGCGGCCCATGCGCCCGACGACGGTCACCTGATTCAGGCGGTCCCCGGTGGTATCCATCAGCAGCAAGTCGCCCCGGGCGAGCACGTTGGCGAGGGCCTGGACGTCCACTGCGGGGCGGGTCAGCGGCGGCTCCGGGACGTTCTCTGGAGGCGCGCCGACTCGCCGTTCCGCCTCCTTGGCCGTGCCTTGCAGCATCACGTAGGCGAGGCTGATGTTGATCGTTCGGTTGATGGAGTTCTGGCCGCGGTTGATCTGCCGCGTCAGATAATTGGCCTCCCGTAGGTCGAGGCGCGCCGACAGCGTCAGCAACGATCGGTTGGGCCCCTCGGGGTATACGCGCCAGACGAGGCGCCCGGTCCCCAGGTCGCCGCCGGTCGCTCGGGATTCGATGCGGTACGGGCGGTCGCTCCGGCCCACGGGGGCGGGGTACACTTGGAGCACGTTGTCGCCGCGGAGGGTGAAGACCGCGGTCTGCCAGGTCCAATGGTAGGAGACCATGTTTTGGCGGCGCCCGGTCACCGCGACCTCGTCGAGGGCGGGCATGAAGCTCGGATAGCGTCCGGGGTTGGCGATGACGTCGGCGATCCGCGCCGCCGGGGCGCGGACCCTCGTCGCGAAGTGGATCGCGGGGAGCTCCGCCTCGCCTCGAAACTCGATCAGGGCGACCGGGCCCCGGGCGATGTGGGGGGCGAGGAGCTCCCGTTCGGACCGGGTCAGGTTGGCGATGCGGGCGTGCTCGGCATCCCGTGTGTCATCTCGGTGGGTGTTGGGGGGTGCGCTATGCCCGGAGGGCTGAGCGAGGGCCGGAGACGCGAGAGCGGCCAGGAGCACCAAGGAAAGAAGTGCGGTCACACGCATACCGGGTTTCGACGGAGCGAAGGCCCGGTCCTTCAAATTCGTTCCAATCGGCACCCTTTGTGGGCGTCCCTGGGGCTTGGACCTCATACTTCCTTCGTGCGGGTCCCAGCCAAGATGACCCCCTCCGCGGGGCTGCTCTGGGCCCTGGCGTTTTTCCTCGCCGGGGCTCTCGCGTACTGGGATTACGCTCAGTCTAGCCCGGATCGGGCCGCTCCTCAGGAGCCCACGTCTTGGGACGACGGGCCGGGGGCAGCGCCACCCGTCGCCGAAGATGTCGAGATCGACGTGATCTACGGCAGCTGAGCGACTGAATCGCACATAGGCCGTCACCCCCGTTGACCCCCAACGGTGACC
>JAFDCW010000411.1 GCA_019312705.1 Deltaproteobacteria bacterium | reverse complement strand
CTCGTGCAGCGATCGACGGCGGCCTTTCGTACGTGAGCTTTCCAGAAGCCATCGAGCGCATGTTCCTCGAGGAACGCCTCGGGTATGTCGTCGCCGGAACCCACGGCAAGACCACCACGACGACCATGCTCGCCTACCTCCTGCACCGGACCGGCAAAGACCCGGGCTTCCTCGTCGGAGGCGTGCCCATCGATTTCGACGAGAGCTACCGCCTCGGCGGTCCGGCGGCCCCCTTCGTCATCGAAGGCGACGAATACGACTGCGCCTTCTTCGAGAAGAAGCCCAAGTTCTGGCGCTACCGACCGCACGCCGCGATTCTCACCTCCCTCGAACACGACCACATCGACATCTACCCGGACATGGACAGCTACCGGGCGGCCTTCGACGGCTTCGTTGATCGCATGCCCGAAGACGGCGTACTGGTGGCCTGGGCCGGGGACCCGGAGGTGCGCCGGGTAGCGGAGAGGGCGAAGTGCCGCGTGTCGTTCTATGCCCTCGACGGCGATGACACCGGCGGCGTGACGCCGGTGTGGCTCGCCGCCCCGGTGGCACCGCAGCACGGCGCCCAACCCTTCGACCTCTTCGTCGGTGGTAGCTCCGCCGGGCGCCTCTATTCGCCTCTCAGCGGGCATCACAACCTGCGCAATGCGGTCGCGGCAATCGCCCTGGCCGCCGAGAGCGCCGGGGCGAAGGTGCATGAGCTCGGTCGGCACCTCCAAGGCTTTCGCGGGGTGCGGCGCCGCCAAGAGCTGCTCGGGGTCGCGGGGGGAGTGCGCGTCTACGAAGACTTCGCCCACCACCCGACAGCGGTCCGAGAGACCCTCGACGGGCTCCGAGGCCGCCATCCCGAAGGAAGCCTCTTCGCGGTTTTCGAACCCCGGAGCGCAACCGCCTCACGAAACCTCCACCAGGCGGCCTACCCGGACGCTTTTCGAGCCGCCGATGTCGCGATCCTCGCCCCGGTGGGACGGCCAGAAATCGCGGACGGGGAACGCCTCGACATCCAAGCCCTCGCACGAGCTATCGCCGTCGCCCCCCGGACGGCCTCGGCGGCGCCGTCGATCGACGCCATCGTCGAGCAGATCACGGCCGAAGCGCGGCCTGGCGATACGGTCGTACTGATGTCCAACGGCGCCTTCGGTGGCATCTACGACCGAGTCCTGGTATCGCTCAGCGCCCGAGCCATCGAGGAGTGAAGCGATGAACGAACGCGAATTGGACGACGCCCTCATCGAAGTCGAAAAGATTGCCCGCGAGGCCGGCGCGACGGTCCTCAGCGGCTACCGCCAGCCCGTGACCATCCGCCTCAAGGGCGAGATCGATCTCGTCACCGAGTACGACGTGAGGTCCGAGGAGCTCATCCGCGGGCGCCTCGCGGCTGCCTTTCCGGGCACCTCGATCGTCGGTGAAGAGGGAGAGCAGGACGACACGGCGGACCTGGTTTGGTACGTCGACCCGATCGACGGCACCACCAACTTCGCCCATGGGCACCCCTACTTCGGTGTCTCCATCGCCCTCTGCCGGGGACGTGAGCCGCTCCTCGGGGTCGTCTTCGCTCCGGCCCTCGACGTGACCTGGAAGGCGCGCAAGGGAGGCGGGGCGATGCGCAACGAGACGCCGTGCAAGGTCAGCGAGACCAACGACATGCGCAAGGCGCTCTGCGCGACCGGCTTCCCCTACGACCGGCACATCACCAAGGACGACAACCTCCGCGAGTGGTCGGCTTTCATCCAGCGCACGGTCGGCATTCGCCGCTGCGGCGCCGCGGCCCTCGACCTCGCGATGGTGGCCGATGGCACCTACGAGCTCTTCTGGGAGCAGAAGCTCAAGTGGTGGGACATGGCGGCCGGCATCCTATTCGTGGACGAGGCCGGTGGCTTTGCGATGGATTACACGGGAGAGCCCGTGGACATGCGCCGGGGGCGGGTCCTCGCCACCAACGCCGCTCTTCGCGACGTGGCCATCGAGATCGTCACCGAAGCGCGCAAGGGCATGGACTACTGGTCCCAACCCCCACCGGCTTAGCGCCAATGGCGCCCACTCACGCCATTCGCCGGCTTTCCTCCTCGCCGCCTCCCTGCGAAGTACCTTTGGTACTCCTCAGTCGGGGCCTGCGGGGGCGCTCGGCGACTGACGCAAGTGGACACCATTGGATCCTCTTTGTTCGAGCCTGACTCTACGAGCCTCCGTGGGCAGGAGCGGCCAGGACAGGGCACGGGGCGTGGCGGATGACGCGCTCGGTATCGGTTCCACGGACCGAGTCGAGGAAGTTGTCCCGGCCGGTGGTGACCATGGTGATCAGGTCGGTCGGGGCTCGGCGGGCCTCGGCGAGGATGGCGTCCACGACGTCGCCTTCGGCGCCGCCGCGCCATTCGTAGCTCACCCCTTCGATCTCGGGGAGCGCGAGGGTCGGACGGTCATCGTCCGAGCCGACGTGAAAGAGGGTGACCTCAGCGTTTGCCCCACCGAACGCTGACGCCGCGGCAACGGCACCGCTGATGGCGCGAGCCGGATGCGGCTCCCAACTCACCGGTGACAGAACGCGGCGCATGGTCACCGCTCCGCTCTCCTCGTCGACGAAACCCGTCGCCCCCCGGGGGACGAAGAGCGTCGGCGCGTGAATGTTGCGGGCGATGGTCTCGGAGATCGAGCGCGCGAGCCAATGGGGCAAGCCGTGGTCGCCGCGGGTACCCACCACCAAGAGGTCGACCCCCGTCTTCTCGATGAAGTCGAGGATGGCCTCGACGGGATCGCCGTCTTCGGCGACGACCTTGTTGATGGCGAGCCCGAGCTGTCCGACGGCCGCGCGGGGACTGCCCGGGGGAATGAGGCCCCAGCGTTCGAGGGCGGTGCGCACCTGCGGCATGTCGGCCATGATCTCTCGGGCGTCATCGGGCCCGCCGCCGACGTGAATCAACGTGAGGGTGACTTCTTCGGGGATCGCCGCGGCGAGGCGCAGGGCGTGAGCGAAGGCCCGATCACCGTCCGGCCCCAGGTCCGTCGGTACGAGAATCCGGCGCGCAAAGAGGCGCTCTGGGATCGTCAGCGTAGACATCGGGCGCGAGGGTAGCCCATCAAACGGTGGCACGCCCAACCCGTTAGCGGGGCCGTCTTCGGATCGAGGAAACGTTTCCGTGTGTGCGGGGGCGCCGTGTAGCATCGCGGCGTGGAGAGGCGCTCCGTTTGGACGACGTTGTTGGGGGTGGGGCTGGTCTGTCAGACCTGGGCCCCGGCGCCCGCGTCCGCCCAGACCTTCCCGACCGAAGAGTACTCCGCCGTTACGTACCGCCCCGCCGCGGGGAAGCACGACTACATGATGGTGGACGGCGCGCGGGTGAGCGGCGAGTACGTCCTGCCGCCGATGCAGCTCGTCTTCGACTACTCGGTCAATGCCCTCGAGGTCGCGACAGACTGCGCCGTGCGGCCAGAGATCGCGTGCGCGCTGAACGGAGAGCGGGTGGCGCTGGTCTCGGACCTCTCGCTCTTCCACCTCATGGGCTCCTATACCTTCCTCGAGCGTTTCGAGGTCGCCCTGTCGATCCCCTTCGCCGTCTCGGGGGGTGACGGGCTGATCTACCGCGGCTCGCCTCTGCCCGCCGGGACCCGGGGGGGCTTCGCGGATTGGCATGCGCGGGGAAAGGCGGAGATCTACCGGCTCGAGCAGTTCGAGCTCGCCGGGGTGTTTTGGGTCAACTTGCCCTTCGGACAGATCACCGCCGATGGCGGATATACTGGCGATGACCACCCAGCCTTCGGCGGTCACGCGGTCGGCGAATATCGACAGGGCGATCGCTTCCGCGTCGCCCTGAACCTCGGTGCCTACTACCGACCGGTGCGCACCACCCTCCGGGCCCAGGCCGGGCCCATGATGAGCTACGCCGTCGCCGCCGATTATTTGGCGACACCCCCGGCGAGCCTCATCGCCATCGACGTGCTCGCGGAGCTCACCGGGTCGACCTCCTTCGGCGACTCGCTGAGGGGCGAGCAGCTCGAGATGCGGCTAGCGGCCAAGGGCGCCTACGGCCCCTTCTTCAGCTCCCTGGGCCTCGGCTTCGGGTTGGTGCTCGGGCCCGGGGTCCCGGACCTCCGGTTCACCCTCGGCTTCGGCTATCGGGCGCCGGTGCCGGCGGACACGGATGGTGACGGCATCTTCGACGACGACGACATGTGCCCGACGGCCCCGGAGGACATGGACGGGTTCGCCGACGGCGACGGGTGCCCGGAGGTCGACAACGACGGGGACGGTCTCGCGGACGAAGAAGACGAGTGCGCCGACCTCGCCGAGGACCGCGACGGATTCGAGGACGAAGATGGGTGCCCCGACACCGACGACGACGAGGATGGCGTCGAGGACCGGTGGGACAGCTGCCCCCAAACCGCCGAGGACATGGACGGCGACCGCGACGATGACGGCTGCCCCGAAAACGACGCCGACAGCGACGGTATCGACGACGACTTCGACATTTGCCCTCTTCGGGCGGAGGACCCCGACGGCCTCGGGGACGCCGATGGATGCCCCGAGCGGGACTTCGACATGGACCGGATCCCCGACGAGCGAGACGAATGCCCGGAGGACCCGGAGGACCGGGACCGCTTCGAGGACCGAGATGGCTGCCCCGAGCCCGGCGGGCGCATCAACGCCGACGCGCCGGGCGACGACCGCTAGGCGCTACGCCTTCTTGCCGACTAGTCCGCAATCCAGCTCCGCGTCGCCTACGGTCGGCGATCCGGCTCTACGTCGCCTTCGGCGCCGCCACGCCGTCTTGCCGGCCTACGGCGACGCTACGCCTTCTTGCCGACTAGAGGCCGGTCGTCGAATCCTGGCAGACTTCTGTGCCGCCGATGGTGATGCCGCAGCTTATGCCTTCGGGACAATCGTCATCGGTGTTGCAGGGCAGGCCGCAGATGCCCGGACAATCGGTCGCGTCCGGTGAGCAGACGGCGATCTCGGCGCAGATGAGTCCGCTCCCGCACTCGTCGTCCTTGGAGCAGTTGTCACCGGGGTCGCCTCCGCCGCAGCCCGCGAGGCCGAGGGTGAGGGCGAAAATCGAAGCTGTCACGATACGATGGAGCGACATGGGAAGCTCTTCTCCTGCT
>JAFDCW010000410.1 GCA_019312705.1 Deltaproteobacteria bacterium | reverse complement strand
GGGAAGCGGCCCGCGTGCTCTTCGAGATGCGCAGCATGAGTAGGCGCGCCTTCGGGGCCGAGGCGGACGTGCGTCGTCGGGTTCGTTTTGACCTCCGCGCTCGCGAGTCCGAGCTTGGACCCGAGCACGCTTCTCTGCGGGACCGAGACGGCAAAGCGCTGCCGTGGGATGATGGCTGGCTCTGCCCCGTCCCCGCCATCGGGGCAGGCCAGACGCTGCCCTTCGAGGCGACCCTCGCCCTCGCTCCCGACGCCCCGGCCTATCGGAGCGTGACTCTGCGCTTGTCGCTGGAAATGGAGCGGCCCCGCGGCGGCGAAGTCCGGCCGATTCAGCTGCGGGACTTCGAATGGCGCGTTGCGCGTCGCTATCGTCGGGTCGAAGGGTGCGACCTGCTTCTGGTGACCAGCCACCGGACGACCCGGGAGCAGCTCGAGGCGTGGGAGCGGCTGGCCGCGCGCCTCGGCCTTCGCATGGCGATCTGGGACGTCTCCCTCGAGGGCCACCTGGCGCTGCGCCGCGACCGGCCCGGGGGCCCGCTCCTCGATCACGTGGTCGGCGGCACCATCGCCGTCCTCGACGCAGAAATCGACTCGGCAGCGGGGCCCGTGCGCCCGCACCGGCTGCTCGATCGCGACGTGCTCTTCGCCATGGACAAAAAGGACGTCTCCCTCGCGGTCTTCGGCGGCGAGGCCGGCGACATCGACATTGCTCGCTGGCTCACCCCCGACGACGGCGCACGGCCGAGCGCGCATCGCGAAAGCCCTGGCGCCCTCTGGAAGGCCATCGCCGGCCTCGCGGATCTGCACGGCCAGGGCGAGGTCCAGGTCCACGACGTGACCGACGTGCATCACATCGGGTTCTGGTTCGAGCCGCCAACCGAGGCGATTCTCGCCAGGCGCGCCACGGCGCTCTCGGAGCGCCTGCGCCACGAGTATCCCAACCGTCGATTTGTCGTGACGCCGCGGTTTCTGCCCGAGGAGGTCGGTTCCATCGGCCTGGCCAAGCGCTGGAAGCTCGGCGAGATCGAAGTACGTACCACCCTCGAATCCGCTCGGGGCCACCTGGTCCACGTCGCCGGGCGTCTCGGGCAGGCGCTGCCGGAGGACATCGAGGGGCCGCACTTCACCCAGGCCCTGCTCCTCGCCCGGGACTTCGAGCAGAAGATCGTGCGCCTCGGGGCCGTTCTCGAGGAGGGTGGTGACCCCTGGCCCGAGGCCCGGGCGATCCTCGCAGACCTCGTCAACGAGCAGCTCGCCATTCTCGCCTCGCCGTGGCGCCGGGGTTTGTCGGCCGCGGACTGCGAACGGGCCCAGCCGCTGCTCAGGACACTCCGTGACCGGGGCGCCGAGCTCTCCGCGGGTAGCCCCGAGGCCGAGCCGATCCTCATCGAGGTAGCAGCCCGCGTGCGCTACTTCGCGAGCGCCCAGCCCCGCCTATGGGAGTGGCTGCTGATGCCCGTGCGTCGCGCGCCGACGATGAGCAGGGTCACCAATGGCCTCGTCGACGAATGGCTCGAAAACGTCTTCTCCCTCGCATCGACGGAGGTAGACGATCACCGCGACGAATCCAAGGCCCGGGTGAAGCACGCCCGAAAGCTGGTCGCGGAGCGAGTCGAGGTCCTCGGCGGCGAAGAGCGCTCCAAGGCCGAAGATGCGCTCGGGCCCCTCGACGCCCGAGCCCACAGTCGCCTGATCATGCGTGAGCCCATCGAATGGGATGGCGTGACGACCGACGCCGAGGTTTTCGAGAGCGCCCTGGATCGCGTCCAGACGCCGGCCCGGCTGGCCGGCCTACGGGCGATCGATGCCGGGGATGACGCAAAGCGTAAGCACGTCCTCGACGCCCACGGCGAAGCACGGGCTCACTTGCTGGTACGCCGCCGGGTTGAGGCGGTGGAGCAGGAGTTGGGGGAGGAGGTAGAGGCGGTGGCCGAGGTGGAGGCGGAGGTGCAGGCGGAGAGGTAGCGGCGAGACGGGAGCGGTGCGGCACTACCGGCGCCACTACAGACGGCCTGTCGGCTCTGCGCGACTTCGTCGCGCTGCCGCCTCGGGCCGCCTTTCGTGGCGCCTTCTTGTTGGGGGGAACGGGAACGGGAGCCGCTAGGCGTTAATCCGCTTCGACTTCGTCAAACGATACCGCTGCCTCCCGATGGCAAGCCGCGCAGGTCGTGAGCAGGCGCCCATAGGCCGCCGCTCGTGCGGGAAGGCCCGTAGTCGTCTTCGCGCTCTCACCCGCTTCGTGCATCGCGGCCTCGAGGGCGAGCAGGCCCGTGGATGGGGTTTCGCCTCCGTCGCCGCCAAATACCCGGGACGCGGCCAAGGCGTTGGCTCCGCGTACCCAGGCGTCGTCCCAGGGACCGGTGATGCCTTCCCAGAGCCGCTCGGTTGCCCACTGGTGCCCGAGCATCGCGTCCTCGAGGGCGTCGTCCCCGTCCGGCACTCGCGGTTGCCGGTAGATGTCACCGAGGCCGACCGCCGCGTGGCAGGCCCCGCAGGCTTCGGCGACCGAGGCCATGGCAGGCCCGGCGGTCTCGATGCTGGTCACGTTGGCGGCCTGCTCCGCCGCGTCGTGCAGGCGCCGCTCGTGCACCCGCCAGGCTTCCGGGGCTGCATCCGGAAGGGAGCGCTCGCGGATCTCGCCGAGGTGAGCGCGCAGCGTCTCGAGGTCGCCACGGATCAAGGCGTCGTGGCTGGCGATGGCCGAGTTGTAGTGGCCCTCCATGACCGCGACCATCTCGACCTCGGTGAGCTCGGCGGGCTCCGTGGGCTCGGCCGGGGAGGTCGCCGGCGCCTCTTCTGGTTCGTCGTCACACCCCAAAGGGCCGAATGTCAGTCCGAGCACCAACCCGAGCATCAGGGCACCGTCGTGTTTTGCAGTCGTCATTTTCCTGTCCGCTGTAGCTGGCTAGATGCAGGGGCCTGACCCGTCAAGTACGCGCTCGGGACTCTCCGCGCAACCTCGACTCCGACCGGTCCTTTCTGGGGCGCTCCGGGTGCCCCGTCATCCCGGCCGGTCGCTCAGCCACCGCAACTCTCCCGCGGCGAGTTGATGATCGCTTCGAAGTCTGCGGCGCTGATGTAGACAGGCGTGTAGGTTTCGCCTGCTCGATCGAGTTGCGAGATGAACGACCGCATGTAGTTCCGTGAGCCGCACTTGAGCACGTCGTACATCGCCAAGATCTCCGCGTCGGTGGTTCGGGCTTCCATCGCTTCGATGTCGTGGATGTCGAGGTCTTCGATGGTCGCGCCGACGAGAAGGGCTTCCGTGTCTCCCATCATCCCGGACGTCGTCAGGTCGGTGTAGAGGCTGTCCAGGACGCTGTTCATGAACACGCCGACGGTGTCGTCGGTGACCGGGTCCGTGATGCCCCGGGCGGCCATCAGGTCACGGACCGCATCCGTATGGCTCTGCTCGGCCCGCGAGATGTTGTCGAAGACGCGCATGCCCGAAGATTCGTAGAGCGTGATGTAGACGTCACGGGCGAGCTTCTCTTCTTCACGGAGGAAGCAGAGGTCGGTCGCGGGCATGCCTTCGCAGCCGACAGCGGCCGTGGTCGCGTCGCCCGTCACCGCCGAATCAGTCGCAACGCCAGAGTCCGTCGGCACATCCGAATCGGTCGGCACATCGCCGTCGATCGGTACATCCCAATCGGTCGCCGTCCCCGTATCGGTCGCCGCCCCCGAGTCGATTGGGTCGTCCGAGCTGTCGCAGGCGACGAGCCCGAAGGCCAGTGCGGCAACGATGAATGCAAGCTTGCTACGCGTCATTTCCATCCTCCAGTTGTGCGTTCGTCCCCCCGCAATTCCCCATGCCCATGCCTTGGCCCATGCCTTGGCCCATGCCCATGCCCATGCCTTGGCCCATGCCGCTGCCTCGACCGCCGCTGCCTCGACCGCCTCGGCCGTGGCCACCACCGCCATAGATCTGGCCGCAGCGCTCGTGCTCACCGTCCAAGATCTCTTGGTAGTGCTCGGCGCTGATGTATTGCGGCGTGTAGCTCTCCCCTCGGCCTTCGAGCAGTCCGCTGAAGGCGCGCATGTGATTGCCCGAGCCGCAGAGCAGGAGGCGGTAGCTCTGGAGGATCTCCGGGTCCTCGGTCCGTGTGAGCATTTCCTCGATGTCGCGGATGTCGAGGTCTTCGATAGTCGCCCCGACGCGCAGGGCGGCCACCTCGGAGGCATCCCCCGCTTCGGTCAAGTCTGCGTAGAGCCCAGCGAGGGTCTCATTGTGGAAGACCCCGACCGTGTCGTCGGTGACCGGGTCCGCAATGTTTCGGGAAGGCATGAGCATTGCGACCCGGTCCATGTGGCGCTGCTCGGCCCCGGCGATGTTGCTGAAGGCCTGGATGTTCCAGCGTTCGTACAGGTGCAGGTAAACGTCCCGGGCCAGCTTCTCCTCTTCCCGGAGGAACTGGAGGTCATTCGCCGGCGGGGCCGCGGTTGCTGCCGGGGTCGCTTCGGGGGCCGCCTCAGACTGCGATGTCACTTCGGGTTGATTCGACATGCCTCCGCACCCCATTTGTGAAAAGATCAGCAATAACGGTAGAATCGGACCAGTCATGAGCTTTCCTCCCTAATGCAAGCAAATGCTTGCTTTTGTAAGCTGGGTACGGCGCCCAAAGAGTCAACGGGCATCCGGCGGCTTCAGTCGCTTGGGCAGGGAAAGAGCAACAATTCGAGCGTGCCCCAGCAACGGGCGATACGCGCCTCGAGGTCCACCGTCAGGTGCAGAAGCAGGCGTTCGTTGGAGAAGGCCAGGAGCATTCCGACGACGACTCGGGACAGTTGGGCCGGCGGCGCATCGCTCCGGAGGCGACCGTCTTCGGCGAGTTCGGAGAGGCATCCCAAGATGAGCGCGTGGCTGCGCGCTCTCCATTTGGCGGCCCTCTCGAAGCCCTCGGTGCCGGCGGCCTGGGCGAGCTCCTCCGAAAATACCAACCTCCCGAGGGCTCGGGGCCCGCCGAGGAGCCGCGCGCGGGCCTCGAAGAAGCCCTTCAATCCGAAAGATCGTCCCGTCGGTGATGGGCAGGCGCGTGGCGACGGCGCGGACCGTGAAGCCTCCAAGACCGTGCTCGGCGATGGTGTCCAGGGTCGCCTCGGCGATCTGGCGGCGGCGGATTTCACCCTTGCTGAATTGTCGAGACATGAACTCTACGTCATCGAACGCCAGTTCATTGTCTGCCGCCGGTGGCGCACCGTGTCAATGAAGACGGCGTGACCCTGGTCTCTCCAGGCCTTTCCGGACATCGGCTGCCCCTCGCCTTGCACGAAGGGCGAAGTCTGCGAGAAAGCGCCGTGACTTTCGATGAGCTCGATCTGAGCCCCGCCCTCCTTCAGGCCGTAAAAGAGACCGGATACGAGACCCCGACGCCGATTCAGCAGGAGGCTATCCCTCCAGCGCTGAAGGGACGGGACCTTCTGGGCTGCGCCCAGACCGGCACCGGCAAGACCGCGGCCTTCGGGCTGCCGCTGCTGCAACGCCTCGACGAGAGCGCAGGCGACGACGCAGTGCTGAGGGCCCTGGTGCTCACGCCGACCCGGGAGCTGGCCGCGCAGATCAGCGAGAGCTTCACGACCTACGGCAAGCACCTCGACCTCTGGCACACGGTGATCTTCGGCGGCGTCAACGAGAAGCCGCAGATCCGGGAACTCCAGCGTGGCCTCGATGCCCTCGTCGCCACCCCCGGGCGACTGCTCGATCTGATGAACCGAGGCTTCGTCGACCTCAGCAAGATCGAAGTCTTCGTCCTCGACGAGGCCGATCGCATGCTCGACATGGGTTTCCTACCCGATGTGAAGCGCGTCATCGCGCGCTTGCCCAAGAAGCGCCAGACGCTCTTCTTCTCGGCGACGATGCCGCCGGCGATCCGCGAGCTTTCTCAGGACCTCCTGGACAATCCGGTGAGCGTTGCGGTCGCACCGATTTCCGCGGCGGCGGACAATGTCAGGCAGGAGCTCTACTTCGTCGACAAGAGCGACAAGCGCCGCCTTTTGGTAGACCTCCTGCGCAAGGAAGAGGTCGTTCACACCCTAGTCTTCACGCGCACCAAGCACGGCGCCAACCGTGTGGTGAAGCAGCTCGATCAGGCCGGGATTCATTCCGCTGCGATCCACGGCAACAAGTCTCAAGGGGCTCGCACCCGCGCCCTCGACGGCTTTCGCTGCGGTGAGCTGAAGGTGCTCGTCGCGACCGACATTGCCGCCCGGGGCATCGACGTCGACGGCATCACCCACGTCATCAACTTCGACCTGCCGAACATCGCCGAGACCTACGTGCATCGAATCGGCCGCACCGCCCGGGCTGGGGCGTCGGGCATTGCAGTCTCATTCTGCGAGACCGAAGAGCGCCCCTACCTCATCGACATCGACCGCCTGCTCGGCAAACACATCGACCGCGT
>JAFDCW010000409.1 GCA_019312705.1 Deltaproteobacteria bacterium | reverse complement strand
CGAGGCCCGGTCGAGGTCTCCTTGGCACCGTCGCACGAGGCGCTCGAGGTAGGCGCGCTCCATCGGCGCGACCCAGCGCTCTCGCGCCTCTTTGATGGGCAGGTTGTCCGAGACGTCGGGGGCCGGAGCGCTGGGGGCGGCTGCCGCGCCGGCGCCCGCTGCGATGGGAGGTGGGGGCCGGGAGCTCATGCGCTCGGCGCCGCGCAGGTTGAGGTCAGCGACCTCGATGGTGCCCGTCGCGCACATGGCCATGGCGCGGCGCAGGACGTTGCGCAGCTCGCGCACGTTGCCGGGCCAGAGCCGAGCTTCGAGCTCCTTGACGGCCTCGACGCTCATGGCGCTCGCCCCACCGCCCTCTGCGGCAAACTCCTCGAAAATGCGCTGGGCGATGACGCCGACGTCCTCGCGGCGATCCCGTAGGGGCGGAAGCTCCACCACCACCTCGGCGAGGCGGTAGTAGAGGTCCTCCCGGAACTCGCCCTTCTTGATCATATCGTGCAGATCACGATGGGTCGCGGCGACGACTCGGACGTCGATCTCGAGGTGCCGCACCGACCCGAGGCGCTTCACCTCACGACGCTCGAGGGCGCGGAGCAGCTTGGGCTGGAGGTCGATCGAGAGCTCGCCGATTTCGTCGAGGAAGATGGTCCCGCCGTCGGACGCCTCGAAGGCCCCAACCCGCTGTCGATCGGCCCCGGTGAAGGCGCCCTTCTCGTGGCCAAAGAGCTCCGACTCGATGAGGGTCTTACTGACCGCACCGCAGTCGATGACGATGAAATTTCCAGCGGCGCGGTCGCTGTTGTCATGGATGCCTCGGGCCGCGAGCTCCTTGCCGGTCCCGGTCTCGCCGACGAGGATGCACGAGAGGTCGGTCCGGGCGACCTTGCCGAGGAGCGAGAAGACGTCGCTCATCGCCTGGCTTCGGCCGTACATCGACCCAAAGTGGCCCGTCTTTTCGTCGCTGATCCGCTCCCACTTCTTTTGGGGCTCGAAGAGCAACTCGGTATCCCCGAGACGGACCCGGCCCCCGGGGGAAAGGAAGGCTTCGACGACGGGAGTGCCGTTGAGCGTTGATCACCACCACCCGTTGCCGGTGGGCTACTATCATGGGCCCAGACCCGTCATCGCGGACCTGAGTTCCGCGGAATGACGATGGGCCGGTAGCGTCCGTTCGTTCGCTCACGGGAGACCGAAAGCTAGCACGAGGGCCGGGGGATTTCGAAGGGCTTTCGAGGGTTGTCGAGGTTCTGCCGGCGACCTCGCCTTGACGGCCTCGACCGGTGCGGATACGAGTCCATGCATGGCCGCCACCGAGCACTTAAGCGCCCTCTTCGACGCCGATCGGGCGTCGCGGAAGGCAGAATCCGCCCTCCTCGGCTCCTCCGACGAAGAGGCCGTCGTGGCCCTCCTCGGAAGCGCGGTCGACGAGGCCCTCGGGCTGCCGGACGCTTCGGAGGGCGCCACCCGCCTCGAGCGCCTCGCGGACCTCTGCGCCCAGGTTCCCGGGCCGGCGATGGCCGATGCCCTGATCCGCATCCTCGGGGCCGACGACCCCGCCGTTCGAGTGACCGCCGGCGAAGCGATCCTCGACGTGGGCTTCGACCGCTACGCGGAGATCGCCCGAGCCATCGAGCGGGCCCTCGACAATGGCGTGACCGGCCCAGCGATGAGCGAGCTGCCCTTCGTGCTCGCCGAGATCGGCGAACCGAGCGCCCTCAAGCTCATCCGCCGCTTCCTCGCCCAGGAAGACGCCGAGACCGTCGGGGCGGGCATCGAAGCCCTGGCATCCCTCGGAGACCCCTCGGCCCTCGAGGCCCTCGAGGCCCTGCGTGGCGACGAGCGCATGGTCGAGGTCCCGGAGGCCGACGAGGAAGGCACCGTGACCCTCGGCGAGCTCGCCGAGGCCGCGATCGAAGAACTCGGGGGCCAGGGCTGAGCCATGTGCCCGGTGAAACGACCGGCCACCGATGAGGAAGCGGCCCTCTACGACGCATCGGTGGTCCCGCGGTGGAGCGCCCGCTTCGGGCAGCTGATCCTCCGGCGCATCGCTCCGGGGCTCCGTGCTCAGGTCCTCGACATTGGGTGCGGGACCGGCCACCCGGCATTTTCGTTGCTCGAGCGCCTCGACCAGGGGGGCCGGGTCATCGCCATCGACAGCGACCAGGCCCTAGTCGACCTCGCCCGCCGCCGCGCCATGGCCCTCGATGGCAACCGCATCTTCTTCAAGGTCGAGTCGGCCTGCGATCTGAAGTTCGGCGATGACGTGTTCGACGTCGCCGTGGGCAACCTCGTCGGCGCCGAGCTCGAAGACCTCGACAAGGCGCTTGCCGACCTCTACCGCGTCATCGTCCCGCAAGGGCGCATCCTGATGACCCGGGCCCTCGCCGGCACCTTCGTGGAGATCCACGACATGTTCCGGGAGATCGCCTCGGCAAGCGGCGACGACGCTCTCATCGAACGCCTCGACACCGTCGCCGCCGGCTACCCGAGCGCGGAAGACTTCGCAGCGCCGTTCGAGGCCGCCGGCTTCGAAGATGTCGCGGTGGTCATCGAACCCTTCAAGATGTCGTTCCTCAACGCGTCGCAGCTCTTCCGCGACGACACGGTACGCTTCGTCGGCCTCTCCGAGTGGCGCTGGATCGCCGGCTTCGACCCCGGCGGCGAGGCTTTCCTCGACGAGGTGGAGCGCCGCCTCGACGTATACTTCGCCGGAGGGCCGCTCTCCCTCACCGTCGTCGCCGGCCTCGTGACCGGCCGCGTGCCCCTCGCATCCGACTGACCCCCGGGGCCAGCCGCAGGCCTTCAGGGCAGCGCGAGGGCGGTTAGGTCGACCTCCTGCGCCGTGGGCGCCTGAGCATGGCAGTCGCCGCAGTGGGTGAGCAGCGTGCCGTAAAGCTCGCGGCTCTGCTCGAGGTCACCCGCGGTCGCCGCTTCCGAGAGCTCGGCCGAGGCGCTGTGCAAGAGTTCGTCGATCTCGGCGAAGCGCGGACCGAATTGCTCGGGATCGAACTCGTGCACATTCTGGTCGTCGCAGGCCACGGCGACCGCGTGGGCCGGGGCGGCGATGGTCCCGGCGTCCTCCTCGATCAGGGCCGCACGAATCTCGATCATCTTGGCGTAGAGGTCGCGCATGAGCGGCTCGAGGGCCTCCGGCGAGCTGTGGTCGTGGCCGCCGTGGCCCTCGTGACCTGCGTGACCGTCGTGACCCGCGTGGCCGTCATGACCCGCGTGGGGCTCGGCCTCAGCCGCGCTTTGGGAGCCCCCGCAGCCAGCGAGCGAGCCGGCGAGGACGAGAGTGAGGGCAGAAGAGAGAAGAGTGTTCGTGGTGTGATTCATTGCGGCCGGAGCCTAGGAACATGTGGGCGCCTCGGCAACCTCCGGGGCACGCGCGAAGAGGGGCCCTCTGCGACCCCTTCGCTCGGCGCCGACCCCGTCTTTCAGCAGCCGTCGCCGGCAATGCTGGGAATGACGACCTTCGCCTCGGTCGTCTGGAGACGGGTGACACCGTCGCCGCGAAGCACGATGCGCAGGAAGTACGCGACGGGCTCTGGGCCCCGGGGAAAGCGGTCGTTCTGGAGCAGCACGCGGAAAGTGACCCGGGTGCCCGGGAGGACCTCGTCGAAGCGGTCGCCGCGGTCGAGGGCGCCGTCCCGGGGGATCGCCGAGACCGTCTCGAGGCCCCGGACAAACTCGAGGGCATCGATGGCGTCACCCTCGACATCTTCGGCGAGGATGTCGATGTCGATGGGCACCTCTTCGACGAGGGTGCGCACCGACTCGGCGACGCCCTCGTCGAGCAAGCTGCCGTCGGCACCGATGTCCACGACGATCGGCACCCCATCGGGGGTGACGGCCCCGGTGTCCCGGGCGATGGCGTCGAGGTCCCGAAGAGCGTCGGTGTCGGTCCCTCCGGAGAAGAGGCCGAGGACCTTCGCGCCGACCCCACGGAGTGCGGCCACGGTCTGATCGTAGGTATGGGGCGTCGGCACCACACCGCGCCCGTAGGGGTTGGTATTGCCGGGCCCATTGTGGAACGGCGCGTCGGTGAAGAGCAGGATGATGCGCGACCCCTCGGCGCGGAAGCAGGGGTAGCCCACGGTGCCGGCGTTGCAGCTCGCGGGCCGAACGGTGCGACCGAACCCTTCGCCGGTCGCTGCGAGGTAGAGAGCCTCAGTCTGCGACTCGGGCACGTCGGCCCCGGAGGATACTGGCAGGCGGTCGAGGGCGTTCTCGATGGCGCCGATGTCCCGGGTGGACTCGCTCAGCAGAATGAAGGGCAGGTCGCCGGAGGCGCCGTACATGTCCACGGGGAAGTCCGCGAGGCTCGCGACGCTCAGGTGCACGTCGCCAATGGTCGAAATCAAGGCCGGGACGATGCGTTCGCGGAGGGCGGCGCGAATCTGATCGATCTCATCGAGCATGCTGCCTGTCGTATCGACGAGGAAGAGCACGTCCGCCGCGAGGATGCGGCTCTCGAAGGCGACGGTAATCTCCGAGGGAGGCTCGTCCGGGGGCAGCTCGACGCAGATGTCGAAGGGGGGGGGGGGCGGCGGTGGGTCCGGCGCATCGACACCGGAGTCCACGATGGGCGGTATGACCGAGGAGTCGTCGGGGCCGGGGTTCGGAACCGTGAGCTGGGACTTCGAGCCACAGGCCGCGAGCAAGACGGCGAGACCTAGGACGAGCGGAACCGGCACTTGGACCATCGACGCGGCGCTAGCTTTCGATCGTTCCATCGCGCTCCCCTTCATCCGGTTCATCGCAGCCGCCTCCGTCGATGCCGCCGAGGACGATGATCACATCCTGACTGCCCAAGCTGCTCCGACCGAAGGCCCGGAACAAGATGCGCGCTGGAACCCGCCGTGTCGACTCGGAGGGTGCGATAGCGCTCGGGTCGATTTCGAGCTGAAACGTGACGCGGGTTCCGGGGGTAACGCCGAGGAACGAGCTCCCGGAGAGTTCCCGCGCCCCGGAGGCCGGTTCGGCCCGCAGCGGGCGCACCTCTCGGACCAAGAGCCTCGCGTCGTAGGCGTCCCCGGGCACGTCCTCGACCAGCGCGTCGACATCGAGGGGCAGCCTCTCGGCGAGGGTGCGCACAGCGTCGACGATACCCTCGCCGACTCCATCGCCCCGAGACCCGATGTCGAAGGCCATCGAACGCCCATCCGCGCTAGCCCCGGTGTCCCGAGCGAGCGCCGATAGGTGTGCCATGGGCTGGAGCCGCCCCGGATCTCGGGCGCCGAGGCCGATGACGAAGATGCCCGCGGAGTTCAGGGCCGCCACGGTCTCGACGTAGCTGTGAGGCCCGGAAAACTCGTAAGGTTCGATCGGCGCCGTCATCGGAGGGCCGTTGTGCATGGGGGCATCGGTGATCAGCACGACCACCGGGAGCGAATCGGTGCGGAAGCAGACGCCGCCGATTCCGCCCCGGGAGCAGCCGAATGAGGGATCGATCCACGGGGCCAGACCGGCGCCGGTAGCGACCTGATAGAGCGCTTCGACCTGCGCCTCGGCGTCGTCGAAGTTGCCCCACTCGGGGATGGATTCGAGCTGCGCCTCGACGTGCGGGATGTCGTCGGTGATCACCGACCGCAGCTCGTAGGGACGCACGCTCGGGGGGCCGTGGGGATCGACGGGGAACTCCCCGACAAACGCCAGGCCGAACGCCGCGTCGGGGATTGCCGCGCGGGTCCCGGGCACGACGATGTCGGCGAGGCGCTCCCGGACGTTGTCGATCTCGTCGACCATGCTCGCCGTCGCGTCGATCAGGAAGAATACGTCCACGACCGCCAGGGAGACCGGCGCCGTGAAATCAGCCCGAACCACGCCGGCCCCCGGCGGAACGTCGATGCACCGAGTCACGACCGGTGGCGGGCCCGCGTCGGGTTCGGGCTCCTCGGGCCCCGCGTCAGGAACGTCGACGCCGGTCTTTGCACCGCAAGCAGAGATTGCCCCGGCCGCCACGAGCAGCGCGAATATCAGAGCAAGGCGGGACCCTAAATGAGCGAAAACAGCGTGGGCTGGTTCGGGAGACACGAGTGAGGTGGTCTCGGTTCCGAGCAACCCGCGGAAGCTACTCATGGTAGCTGAGCAGGTAGCGCAGGTAGCGCAGGAAACGAGGCCAGATCGCGCCGTGGATCTCGGACAAGGCGATGCTGTCTACCGGACGAA
>JAFDCW010000021.1:14718-16790 GCA_019312705.1 Deltaproteobacteria bacterium | reverse complement strand
GAATGACGAAGAGGGTGCTGGTCGCGGTGAAGGGATTGCCCACGGGCGCCGCATCGAAACCAATGGAGAGCCGGTCGTTCTCCATGCCGTCCCCGTTGAGGTCGACGAGGGCCCCGGCGGCGTCGACGAAGGTCGTCCGCACCCCGATGACGTCTTCATCCGCGTCGGTGCCGGTGGCGACGATCTGCGTACGCTCGCCGACGATGCGCACTTCTCCGCCGGTCATCTCCGGAAGCGCGTTGGGGCGCGCCGTGATGTCGAGGGAGATGGGTCCGCGGTCGATGGCGGCGTCGAGGGGAGTGTCGGTGAAGCCCGTCACGACGAAGTAGATGACGTCGCCGCCCATGGCCATCAGCCCGCCGCTGCTCCGGGTGTCGTCCCCCGAAACGTCGTCGAAGCACGAGGGCCCGGCGTCGGCCGCCGGGATCTCGGTGCAGCTCGTGCGCACCTGTACGACGGTGTCGAAGTTCGTCAGCGTGTCGCCGAGGGCCGTGTCGAAGGTGACGCCCATGAGGCCATCGCCGGGAACGGTGTAGGCGACGACTTCCTGCGGAGCACGCGGGATTCCATCGGGGTTGCCGCAGTCTGATCCGAGGTCGAGGGCCCCCTCGAGGCCATCGGTCGTATCGAGGTCGATGCGGACCGTGCCGAGGGAACCCGTGATCGGCTGCGGGTTGTCGCAGGTGCCGGGGCCCACGAAGGGCGGCAGCGCAGAGTCGGCGCTTCCATCGGCGATCGTGATGCCCGCGTCCGGGGCCTCGGTGCTTTCGGTGCAGCCACCCGCAAGGGCGAAAGCGAGGAGGAGAAAGGAAATCGTCTGTCGGTTCATCATGGCTCTCCGGTGAGGAGCTCGTCCTCCCAGACCACCGAGAACCCGACGTCGGCCACGGCGGTCGCTCCATCGCGGTTCTCGACGTGGGCCGAGAGGGTGACTGTTTCGCTGAGCACGTCGTTTTCGTCCGGGGTGACGAGCTGAATGCCCGTGAGCTCGTCGTAGCCGTCGTAGGCCACGAAGGGGATGCGCACCCGAAGCGGGTCCGAGACGACCATGCCGTCCCGATCGCGCGTGAGGGTCAGCTCGAGGATCGCCCGGTCCGTGTGCATCTCGCGCACTCGGAGGGCCACAGGAACGTGCTGGAGGCCTTGGAAGCCCCTCGACAGGCCGACCACTGCCCCGTCGACGATCGCCTCGAAGCGGGCGTCACCGGTTCCGAGCTCGAGCACTCCCATCGGCGGCGGCGGACCCGCATCGGCGGCTCCTGTGTCGTTCTCCGGGGGAGTGCTCGCGTCGACCCCGGGCGCGTCCGTGCCGCCACAGGCCGAGGACAGCCCCAGGGCCAAGAGCCAGGTCAAGTGAGAGCGAGCGTGCTTTGTCGAGAGCCCCATATGCACCGCCGGAGTCGAGAATCCGTGCGACGCCTGTGCTTCGAATAGGCCGGGGTACGGTTGATTCAGCGCAACCGGGATCAGTCGCGCAAGCGAACTGTCACGCGGTCGGGACGCCGCACATTGTCCAGGTAGACGTAGGCAGCGCGACTCTCCTGCTCGCCCAGGCGGTCCAGGACGCGACGCAGGCGCCGAAGCTTCTGGCGGTAGGGACCGCGCCCGAGGCGCACGTGCAGGGCATCATCTCCCACGTAGAGGCTGAGACCGTCATTCGACTCGACGTGGATCTCCCCGATGGGTTCGCGGCGCCACAGCCCAGCGCCGCGGTAGTCGTGCAGGAGGGCGACGACCTCGAGGACCACGCGGGTTCGGAACGCGAGGTCCCGAATGAAGCGCCCTCGGTCGACGCCGGTCACGACCGGCAGGTCAACGGGGTCACCCTCCCCGACGCGCTTGAAGACGGTCCCATCTTCGGCGATCAGGTAGAGGCCCCCCGGGTCGTCGTCGGTCTTGGTCAGCGCGATGACCGCGACCGCGTGATGTTCACGAACGGTTACGGCGAACGAGTCGGGGAGGCGCCGGCTCACCTCGGCCTCGGCGACCCACGGATGCCTGAGCAGGCGGGCCTCGGCGTCCTCGGGACTGGTATCGAAGACATTCTGCCCAACAGCCAGGGCGGCCGCCCT